>NZ_BOQE01000001.1:0-300000 GCF_023705585.1 Collibacillus ludicampi | reverse complement strand
ACGATCCTCTCTGCCGATCAGATTTTTGTGATTGCTGACGGGCGTGTCGTTGAACAGGGAACTCATCATGAACTGCTAGCCAACAATGGGCTCTATGCGGAACTGTACCGAAAGCAATTTAGTAAATAGATTCATAAAACGATCAAAAACAAGCGAATAACTCTGTTGTATAATGTATTCAAGTCATTGATATTGAGACAAGGAGAGAGAAAGATGGGTTACTTTGTGTTAATGTCCGTCATGGCTGTATCTACTTTGGTTGTCTTATGGTTCGCTTACAAATCAGCCAGGAACTATGAGGAACATAGCCATCATTTTTAATTTGAATATTAGAATTTGGAAAGAAAAACACCCGGGTTCGGGTGTTTTTCTTTCTATTCGAGCGCTCGGCATGGGTTTGCAACATGAACCGCTTATCCGTAAAGGTACATACGAAGGTGTGAAAAGACGGGGCCGAGCCGCCCCTCTTACTGAATTGATTATGCAGAGAAGACCTTCGTAATCCGGTCGATTGCCCAATCCAACTGTTCTTTTGAGATGATAAGCGGAGGAGCAAAACGGATCACGTTCTCATGTGTTTCTTTACAGAGGAGCCCATCCTCTTTCAACTTTTCACAATAGGGGCGAGCGTTCGTTGTTAGTTCAACACCAATGAAGAGGCCCCTGCCACGGATTTCTTTGATCACAGGATTTTTGATCTTTTGAAGATTTTCCAGGAAATACTCACCCAATTCCAATGACCTTTGCACGAGATTTTCTTCTTCAACGACCTCGAGTGCAGCAATTGCGCAAGCGCATGCCAGCGGATTTCCGCCGAAAGTAGAGCCATGGGAACCGGGATCGAAAACACTCAAAACACTCTTGTCGGCCGCTACCGCTGAGATTGGCATGACGCCACCGCCCAGTGCTTTTCCCAGAACATAGACATCCGGTTTCACATCTTCCCAATCACAGGCGAACATTTTTCCGGTTCTGCCGAATCCCGTCTGAATCTCGTCAGCGACAAAGAGAACGTCATTTTGTTTGCAGAGCTCATAAGCATCCCGCAGATAGCCTTTTGGCGGAATAATGATGCCGGCCTCCCCTTGAATCGGCTCGATGAGAAATGCAGCCGTGTTCGGTGTAATGGCCTCACGCAATGCTTCGATGTCACCATAGGGGACGATTTTGAAACCGGGTGTAAAAGGTCCGAAACCACGTTTGTATTCCGGCTCGGAGGAGAAGGAAATAACGGTAAGTGTTCGACCGTGGAAATTCCCGCTACATACGATGATCTCCGCCTGATTTTCGGGAACTTTTTTCACTTCATACGCCCAACGGCGAACAGCTTTCACTGCGGTTTCCACCGCTTCGGCTCCCGTGTTCATTGGCAGAATCATATTCTTTCCAGTGATTTCACAGAGTTTCTTATAAAACGGTCCCAGTTGGTCATTGTGAAAAGCTCGCGATGTAAGTGTGACGCGGTCAGCCTGTTCTTTTAAAGCACGAATGATCTTGGGATGACGGTGCCCTTGATTTACTGCCGAATATGCACTCAGCATATCCATATATTTCTTTCCTTCCGGGTCTTCCACCCAAACACCTTCCGCTTTCGAAATGACAATAGGAAGCGGATGATAATTATGTGCACCGTATGTTTCCGTCAGGGTGATCAGTTCTTGTGTTTTCATGAGTATCACTCCCAAAATGTATGTATTTGTCGTCTGTTTGCATGGTGGCTTTTACGCCTTGTTTCTATGCGAAACAATCAAAAATCATTATATGCAAAATTCATGCCATATAACTTTTCTCTATATAACATCCACTCGAATAGGACGTGATGCTTTGCGTGAGAAAGCGACTTTGGAGTTCGTCTCACTTCCTTTCGAATGTAAAAGGGTATATGCATTGCGCGTAATAGCGACTTTGAAGGTCGTCTCGCTTCCTTTGGAACGTTTAAGGGGCATATGCTTGGCGTGAAACAGCGACTTTGGAGGTCGTCTCGCAACAACTAAAAATATTCCGAGCGAGACGACCTCCACGGAGCATGAACGCCAAGCATATGCCCGCAATGACGACCTTCACGGAGCATGAGCGCAAAGTATATGCACGTAGACGACCTTCATTGAACCCAAGCACTAAGCGATACACCCGCCCAAGCACTAAACCTTCTTATGGGCTTTTACCGCAAAGGAGTGCAAAAAGCAGGCGCAAAAAAGTGTGCGTTTTTGCAGATATGTTAGAATGGAGGGCAGAGGGGGAAGCCGTATTTATGAAAGAAAGAAGTAGACTCGAACAGATGATGAAATGTTATGAAGCTGTCCTCGATTTGTTGGACGAAGGTATTCACGTGATTGATACATCGGGTAAAACGCTTCTTTACAATAAAAAAATGTCTGAACTTGAGGGTCTCACAATTGAAGAAGTCTTACACAAAGATATACGTGAGGTTCTTCCTTCATTAACGGCTGAAACGAGTACATTGCTCAAGGCCATACAGACAGGGCGGCCTGTTGGAGAGCAGAGACAAACATACTTTACCGTCAAAGGCAAAGAGATCACGACCGTCAATCGCACATATCCTATTTATCTTGAAAACGAATTGATCGGTGCCCTTGAGTTAGCACAGGATATCAGCGAAGTGAAAAGACTAACCGATCAGATGATACAGAACAGCAAAGCGTACGGGTTGCCTTCACGAGGAAAAAGCGATTCCAATAACACGCGTTTTACATTTGACATGATCATCGGCAGAAGCCCTGCATTTCAGGAAGCGATTGAGTATGCAAAAAGAGCCGCCAGAAGTCATTCGACCATTTTAATCTACGGGGAAACGGGAACAGGAAAAGAAATGGTCGCACAAAGCATACATAATGCGAGTGCGAGAGCAGGATTCCCCTTCATTGCACAAAACTGTTCCGCCATACCGGAATCGCTTATGGAAGGGATTCTCTTTGGTACAAAAAAAGGGAGCTTTACAGGTGCGATCGACAGGCCTGGAATTTTTGAACAAGCGCGCGGCGGGACATTGCTCCTCGATGAGATTCACACGATGAACGTTGCTGTACAAGCCAAACTATTGCGCGTTTTGCAAGAAGGGCAAATCCAAAGGATCGGAGCGACACAGGCGACCGATGTCGATGTCCGCGTGATCGCAACGATCAACATTGATCCGATACAGGCGGTTAAAAAGGGGCTGTTAAGAGAAGACCTGTATTATCGTTTAGGAGTGGTATGCATTCACATTCCACCATTGCGCGAGCGAAAAGAAGATATCCCGGAATTGGTTCAAGCGTTTCTTCATACCTGCAACAAACGGGTAGGCACTGATGTAAGGGAGATTTCCGATGAGTTGCTCGATGCTTTTATGCGTTACTCCTGGCCTGGAAACGTTCGTCAGTTGGAACATGTGATCGAAGGGGCATTGAACATGGTACAAAGGGAACGCCAACTGAAAATGGAACACCTGGCTCCCTATTTTCGTGTCCAATTGGAAAAAGAGATCAAAAAGAATGATGAGAATCCTAGCGAAAACGAAAAGGTCGTAGAGGATATGTTTGATAGCGGTTCGCTGTTATCGCGTGAAAACGAACGTGAACGAATCGTCGAGGCACTTCAGTCCACTCACGGAAATATTTCAGGAGCGGCCCGGTTACTTGGAATTAGCAGGCAATTGCTGCAATATAAACTGAAGAAATACGGGATTCCGCGATAGTAGTGATAAGTTTGCGGCGGGAACCTCTTTGCGTTCGAAAGGTGAAAGTTTGCCGGTGTTCGAGTGCAAATGGGTTCCCGCATGATGATTTATCCTTCTGCCGTTTCTTCTTTCATTTGTTGCAAACTCATCTGCTGTGAACGTGGGGGGAGCGGTCCGAAAAATTGATAAAGATTGCATTCGATCCGCCCGTTGTATAGTTTTCTTTTTTTATCGGCGCGTCGTCCGAATAATTGTTCAAAATAGAAATGGGATGTCAAGATAAAAAATGACCATGTTTCTAGCTTGCGGCAGAATTGGCCCAGCTCGCGATAAATGGTTTCCACTTCCGTCTTTTCTCCCAACCGTTCTCCGTACGGTGGGTTTGTGATGATGCATCCGTATTCGCCTTCCGCTTTCATACGGTTTGCCGGCAAGTTGGCAAATTGAACGACATGGCTTAGTCCTGCACACTTGGCAGAATGGCGGGCTAATGAAAGGACTTGCTCGTCGATGTCCGATCCGATAATTTCTAATGGCAGAGTGCGCTTGGCGAGGTCATATGCTTCCTGGCGGCATTGTTGCCAAAGTTTATGCGACAGGATAGGCCACTTTTCCGCGGCAAATTCCCGTTCAAGTCCCGGCGCGATGTTACGGCCGATCAAGGCTGCTTCAATCGGAATGGTTCCGGAACCGCAGAAGGGGTCAACAAGAGGTCGGTCAGGTCGCCAGCGGCTTAAGAGAATCATTGCGGCAGCCAGTGTTTCTTTGAGCGGTGCCGCAGCGGCCAATTTTCGGTATCCCCGTTTGTGTAGACCGGGACCGCTTGTATCGATTGTAAGTGTCGCAATGTCTTTTAATAAGGATACTTCAATGGTATAGCGGGGTCCCGTTTCTTGAAACCATTCGTGTCGATAACGTTGCTTCATTTTCTCAACGATCGCTTTTTTCACGATTCCCTGACAGGCGGGGACACTTGAAAGTTGTGACTTGTGCGATTTTCCGTTTACGGGAAATTCCGCATCTTCCGGAAGCCAATCCGGCCAGGGAAGTGCTTTCGTCTGCTCAAACAGTTCTTCGAACGTTGTCGCACGAAATTCTCCCATCTTCACAAGTACGCGGTCGGCTGTTCGTAGCCAGAGATTGGCGCGGCAGATCGCAGCTTCATCGCCGATGAACGTCACTTTTCCGTTATCGACAGATACATCATCATAACCGAGTTCACGCACTTCACGCGCAACAATCGCTTCCAGCCCCATAGGAGCCGTCGCGATCAATTCGATTTTTGCCATCATTCAACACATCCATTTTGTAATATCGAAATTCAGAGGGTCTATCTTGAAAATGAGTGCTTGGGTGGATGTATCGCTTTGCGCTTGGGTTCGGAGAAGGTCGTCTCGCATGGAATCATCATCAAATGTTGCGAGACGACCTTCAAAGTCGCTATTACGCGCAAAGCATATGCCCTCTCAACGGTTTAAAGGAAGCGGAACGACCTTCAACTCACCTCTGCGCTGCAAAGCGATACCATCCACCCAAAAGCCACTCTGTTGCTTGTGGCAAACTCAAACTTCTCTTCCACTCAAAATACTTTTCATCCTCTGATGATGCCGCCTGTGGCGAGGTGGGCTATCAAGAAATTGCGGACGCGTAGAATTTTGAGGCTACTTCAACCGCTAGGTTTCGATTTTTTGTATATCCTAATTCGTTCAAGATGTCCTCCAATGCGGCGAGGAACAGAAGCACATTTTTACGGCTGGACGAATATCCCATGAGTCCGATCCGCCAAACCTTTCCTTTAAACGGCCCCAATCCGCCGCCGATCTCAATGCCGTAACGTTCAAGCAAGAGACCGCGGACTTGCGTATCTTGAATTCCATCAGGAATGCGGACAGCCGTTAATTGAGGAAGGCGATAACGTTCTTCCTTCACGACCATTTCCAACCCCATCGCCTGCAGTCCTGCTTGTAAAGCTCTTCCGTTCAGAAGGTGACGTGCATATACATTTGACAGTCCTTCTTCTTCAATTAAAGTCAACGCTTCAAAGAGGGCATAAATCATGGAAATCGGTGCCGTATGATGATAGAAGCGTTCTTGTCCCCAATAGTTTGCGATCATCGTCAAATCGAGATACCAATTGGGAACCTTGCTTTTTCTCTGTTTAAGCACATCAAATGCCTTAGGGGATAACGTCACAGGCGCAAGTCCGGGAGGCGCTCCTACACACTTCTGAGTCCCTGAATAACAAGCGTCGATTTTGTGCTTGTCCACTTGAACGGGAATACCCGCAAGACTTGTGACCGCATCAACGATGAGCAGAGCATCGAACTTGTTCACCACTTGAGCGATTTCGTCTAATGGTTGCCACACGCCCGTCGAAGTTTCCGCGTGAACCAGTGCAACGAATTTTGTATCAGGGTTCTGGGTAAGAGCTCGTTCAATTTGTTCAGGTGCGATCGGGAGTCCCCATTCCTGTTCAATCGGGATTACTTCTGCTCCCAAACGGGAAGCCACGTCCGCCATACGTGTACCAAAGAGTCCGTTGACACCGACGATCACCTTGTCTCCCGGCTCAACCAGATTGACAAATACAGTTTCCATACCAGCACTACCCGTGCCCGACATGGCTAACGTCAGTTCGTTTTTCGTCTCAAAGACGTAACGCAATTTGTCCATCATGCGATTCATCATGTCCAGAAAGACGGGATCCAAATGGCCGAGAAGGGGTTGGCTCATGGCAGCCAATACGCGGGGATGAACATCCAGAGGGCCAGGGCCCATCAATGTTCGAATGGGAAGTTTCATCGTTGCGTCCTCCTTGTTTTTTCTTCCATCATAAAAACTGCGAGACTTTTTCGCAACCAAAGTTCATATATTTTGATATAGAAGTTGCATCGTGGATTCCTCCCGATTCCTTTCCTTTCCTTGCATCAGGTTGACATCGTTTGAATTTGTCGCGTATAATGTCTTTTGATGAAATTTGACTTGCTGTTTGTTGGATGTTGTTTGGCGGAGGGAGGGAAATCAGGTGTCTGAGATCAAGGTTCGCAAGAATGAGTCTTTGGACAGCGCACTTCGTAGATTCAAGCGTGCCACCGCAAAAGACGGCATTCTCGCCGAGTTGAGGAAGCGCAAGCACTACGAAAAACCGAGCGTCGCCCGTAAGAAGAAGTCAGAAGCTGCTCGCAAGAAGAGAAAGTACTAATTAAGGAGGCAGTTTTGTGGATCTGAGGGCTCGCTTAGATGCAGATATGAAGCAGGCGATGAAGGACAAGGATAAGATCCGCTTGTCCACAATCCGCATGGTGCGTACGGCGATTAAGAATGCTGAGATTGACCAACAGAAGACCTTGTCTGAAGACGAAGTGCTTGCTATTTTGAATCGCGAACTCAAGCAGCGGCGTGATTCCCTCCAAGCGTTCGAAAGTGCTGGTCGTGTTGATCTGGTCGAAGCTGTCAAGCAGGAAATCGACGTACTGATGGATTATCTTCCTAAACAATTATCTGAAGATGAATTAACCGAACTTGTACGACAAGCGATCCAGGAGACGGGTGCTTCGTCGAAAGCGGATATGGGTAAAGTCATGTCTGTGTTGATGCCCAAAGTAAAGGGGCGCGCTGACGGTAAGGTAGTGAATCAACTCGTTCAGCAGCACCTTCAATAAAGGATAATATCTATGTAGCCATGTGTTGCCAGAGAGCTGCACATGGCTTTTTACTTGACGAGCGATGGTTTTCTATTTCAGTGAATTTCCTCTCTTCATCGGCCTCTCTGAGCAGTTATCGGAATTATCAACCTCATGGTTTCCGATAATCTTCATTCTCTCTCCAGTATCTCCTTTTGCGTAGACCACCTGCAAAATTTTCGTAAGATCGTACTGTTTTTCATACCGAGTTCTTTTTTCTTCAAGCATACGCACCCTCCCGCAGAAGATGAGTCGTTTCCGAAGTTCGGATGCCCAAACAAAAGGTACTACCTACTACGTAACTGGCATATCGTCATAGAAGAGGAAGGAGGGGGAAATGCTGTGCGGACATCGCTCAGTCGCCGGCTACGCCAAGCGGTTGCCAATCTCATGGAAATACCCAAAGATGCGATATTGGACCTCCCCCGTATCACGATTATCGGTGGCTTGCAACTATACGTGGAAAATCATAAAGGAATCGTTGAATTCACCGATCATCGTTTGCGTCTAGCATTGAACCAAGGTGAAATGATCATACTCGGCAAACATTTGGTCGTGAAATCCATTTTTTCGAAAGAGATTCTGATCGAAGGTGAAATTGACGGAATTCAGTATGTACACTAGGAGGGGCTGCTTCGATGCTCGGCAGATGGCTGTGGGATTTCATTAAAGGGTATATCATCGTACAAATATACGGAAACCGAATTCCTGAGTTAATTAATCAGGCTACGCGAGAGAATATTCTTCTTTGGGAAATCCGGTATCACAAAGACGGCAGTGTCATGTTCAAAATGCGCAGACAAGATTTCTGGCAGCTGCTCCCTCATATTCGCCGTACCCGTACTAAGGTTCGCTTTGGACGGAGGATTGGTCTGCCTTTCTATATCAAGCGTGCGACACATCGCAAAACGTTTCTGATCGGTGCGGGTTTATTTGTAGTCTGTCTGTATTTTCTCACATCGATTGTCTGGAATGTAGAAATTGAAGGTACAAATAAACTCTCCCCGGAAACCATACGGGCGGCTGCCAAACAAGTGGGCATTTATCGAGGTCAATGGCTCGGGCGATTACCCGATACCGATATTTTGCAAGCCGAACTTTTGGACAAAGTCCCCGAATTGTCCTGGGTCGGTGTGAGTATTCATGGGACAAAGGTTCATATACAAGTCGTTGAAAAAGTGCCCGGAATTAAGCCGGAACCGAATCATCCACAGAATATTGTGGCAAAGAAGAAAGGGACGATCCGCGATATTTTCGTCTCGAAAGGGAAAGCGACAGTTACCCGCGGTCAGTTGGTCAATCCGGGAGATATGCTCATTTCCGGATCGCTCGGTGGAGGTACGGTGCATGTAGCGGCTAAAGGAAAAGTGGAAGCGGATGTATGGTATACCTCGGATGTAATAATACCCCTTTCAACGAAGCGTATGGTATATACGGGTGAGCATGTGAACAAAGATTATCTTGTATTAGGTTCTTTCCCCATTCAAATTTGGGGGTATGGCAAACCGCCATATCCTGCGTATAATGCAAGTGAGGATGATCGAACATTCACAATCGGTTCTTTTACCTTACCCATCAAATGGCGCAAGGTGGACATCAAGGAAGTTCATGAGGAGTCGGTGACCTTGACGCGCGAAGAAGCACGTCAGAAAGCTCTCGAGACTGCACGTGCAGACGTGGGGACAAAAATGGGGAAAGACGGGCGTGTGATTGCGCAAAAAATTTTACAGGAGAAGTTGGAGCATGGTAAGCTATACGTAAAAGTATGGACAGATGTTGTTGAAGATATTGGAAAACCTCAAACCTATCAACAAACGCCCGCAGAACAATCGCAGAATCAGACGTAGAAGCCGTGAGAGAAGGGGATGGATCTTCTGTTGGATAAAGAATTAGTGACATATAAAATCTCGTTGCGAGATAATCAAGAAGCTGCCCTATTATTCGGACCTCAAGATACCCATTTAAAGCGAATAGAGGCGAGCTTTCAGGCCAAGTTTTTAGCACGCGGAACCGAGCTCACCATGACGGGTGGGGCGGAAGAAATCGACGTGTTGAAAAGCCTCTTGTCCGTCTTGGTGCAATTGGTACGAAAAGGACAGAAGATTAGCGAACGCGAGGTTACGTATGCGATCACTATGGCGAAGCAAGGCTCGGCAGAAGAGCTGCTTGAATTATTTACGGAGGAAATTGGAACTAATTTTAAGGGGAAGCCTATCAAGATCAAAACGTTGGGGCAACGTGAATATATTCAAGCAATCCGCAAACACGATATCGTTTTCGGCATCGGGCCTGCCGGAACCGGTAAAACCTACTTGGCTGTAGTCATGGCGGTCAGCGCCTTACGCAAAGGCCAGGTGAAGAAGATCGTTTTGACCCGTCCAGCAGTGGAAGCGGGTGAGAACTTGGGATTTCTCCCAGGGGATCTTCAAGAGAAAGTCGATCCGTATTTGCGTCCCTTGTATGATGCACTCTATGATGTTTTCGGAAGTGAAAACGTGCAGCGTTCCCTGGAACGCGGGATCATTGAGATTGCTCCGCTCGCATATATGCGCGGGCGTACACTCGAAGATTCGTTTGTCATTTTGGATGAAGCACAAAATACAACGCCGGAACAAATGAAGATGTTCCTTACGCGTTTGGGGTTTGGCTCGAAAATGGTGATCACAGGTGATGTAACACAGATCGATTTGCCTCGCGGGAAGCGTTCCGGATTAAATGATGCAGCGAGAATTTTACACTCGATCGACGAAATTGCGTTTATCCATCTCAAAGAGCAAGATGTCGTGCGCCATCATTTGGTACAAAGGATTATAACAGCGTATCAGACAGATGATGCTTTACAACGAGCCGAATAGTTTTTGGTTAGCATGACGAGGGGGATTAAGGAGTCGAAATCATATGATTCAAAGTCTGAAGCGATTGCGGCAAATGTCGTTTACCCCAAAGTTAGGCCAAAGTAAATGGATACGCGCAACGATTTACGGCTGTCTGCTTGTCTTGCTTTACGTACTGTTTTTAGGGAATGTGACACCTACACAATACGATTACCGTGTAGGTGATATTGCTCTGAGCGATATCAAGGCTCCAACGGATGCGATTGACCAGAAACAGACGGAGTTGGCTCGAGAAGAAGCGGCCAGGAAAGTACCGAAACAATATTATTTGGATCCGACCGTCGAAGACAAGGCGTTAAAAAGCGCCGATCGTTTATACGGCGCATTAGAACAGGTCGTCGGTGACAAAGATAAGACTGTCAGCCAGAAAATCGAGATTTTGAAAAAAGAGGGTCAGTTACCCAATCTGTCAAATGACGTTTACGAGAAAATGTTGGGAATTCCTCCCGACCAGATATCCGTTTTACACAACGAAACGAACCGGATTATCCAACAGTTTCTCGGCAAGGAATTTGACCAAGAAGCGATGGCCGGCGCCAAAGATACGTTGAGTCAGATGCTTGTCCCTTTGGATTTGAGCAAAGATGCGCGATTGGTCATACAGGCTGTGGTTCTTCAGGTATTGCAACCGAATATGTTGTATGATCAAAGAGCAACGGAACAGATGCGCGATAAAGCGATGCGAGAAGTACCGGAGGTGCGCATCAATAAAGGCGAGTTGATCGTCAAGCGAGGTCAGGTAATAACGGAAGATACACTTTCGCGATTGGCAGACCTGAAATTACTCTCCGAATCTTTAAATTATCGCATATATTTCGGTCTATTGGGCATTCTTTTGTTTACGCTAGCTATCATCGAAGTGTATCTGCAGCGGGTAGGCTCGAAAGTGGCGTCCGATAACAACTTGCTCTTATTGCTAGCGATCATCATATTGCTTACAACATCGAGCATTAAGACGGTGGGCTTGGCGTCTTCCCTGAACGAAACGTCGATCGGCTACTTGGCTCCGCTGGCTTTTGGCACGATGCTTGTGACTATTTTGTTTGATGCGCCATTAGGTGTCGTTTGTGCGATCGTATTCACAGTCCTCACCGGGCTCGCTTTCGATTACAGGTTTCAATTTTTATTCGTTGGTCTTGTTTCCGCATTGACGGGTGTTTTTGCGGTGGCGAAAGTCAAACACCGGTTGGTCATCATGCGTGCCGGTTTCTTGGTTGCAGGTGTCAATCTCTTGGCGATCGCCACTGTACAAGCCTTACTCTCGAGTACGGATATGGGGTGGCGAGGTTTCTTTCAGGCACTCCTGTTCGGCTTGGTCAATGGCTTATTGTCGGCAATACTAACAATCGGCATTTTGCCGTTTTTGGAGAGCATCTTTGGACTTTTAACACCGGTGAGTTTGCTAGAGTTATCGAATCCGAACCATCCGTTATTACGTAAGTTACTGATGGAAGCCCCCGGGACGTACCATCATAGTTTGATCGTTGGCAATTTGGCGGAAACGGCGGCGGAACAGATCGGTGCCAATCCGTTGTTATGTCGTGTCGGGGCTTATTTTCATGATGTGGGTAAATCGAAGCGTCCCGTATTTTTTATCGAAAATCAGATGTCAAAAGAAAACCCGCATGATAAGATTGCTCCCAGTCTCTCTCACTTGATTATCACTTCGCATGTGCGGGATGGATTGGAGATGCAGGAGCATTACCGATTGCCAAAACCGATTCGCGATATATGCGAACAGCATCACGGGACGACGGTTCTCTGGTATTTTTATAATAAAGCGCGGGAACAGGATAAGAGCGGTACTGTGCAAGTGGACGATTTCCGCTATCCCGGACCGAAGCCTCAAACCAAAGAGGCCGCAATCGTGATGTTATGTGATGCGGTAGAAGCGGCCGTGCGGGCGATGAGCCGTCCCAATCCCAACCGCATTGAAGCAGTGATACGCAAAATTATCAAAGACCGTTTGAATGACGGGCAATTGGATGAATGTGACATTACCTTAAAAGACTTGGATACATTGGCCGAATCTTTTATGAGGACATTGAACGGGATCTATCATTCGCGGATCGAATATCCCGATCCGCCTAAGCAATCGTGAAATGGGGAATGAAAGTGGACGTTTCAGTGGAAGTGATTCAAGAAGTTGAAATGGATCTGCCGGTTGATGTAGACGATTTGCTAACCAAAGCGATTATGGCGGCAGCGAGTTATGAAGGTTGTGAAACGGTTGATGTCGCGGTCACGATCGTCGATGACGAAACGATCCGGGAATTGAACCGCACCTATCGTAACAAGGATGCGTCAACAGATGTCCTTTCATTTGCGATGAACGAATCCATTGAAGATGAACCGGACATCGTATATGACGATCTGGAAGACGAAATTGAAGAACAGCCGTTAGGGGATATTGTGATCTCTCTGCCAACCGCCATCAGGCAGGCGGAAGAGTACGGGCATTCGCTTGAGCGTGAATTGGCGTTCTTGGCGATACACGGTTTTCTCCATCTGCTCGGTTATGATCACATGAACGAAGAAGACGAAAAGGAAATGTTTTCGAGGCAAAGAGCGATCTTGGAACAGATCGGACTTACGAGAGGATGATCCCTCTTGCGTGTTTGGAAACAGATTTTGGCGAGCATAGGATATGCGATCGAAGGCATGACCTATGCGATTCTCACGCAACGAAACATGCGTATTCATTTAGGTATTACCCTTCTCGTCATGATTCTAGCACTCTTGTTGGACGTAACCAAGATAGAGATGATCCTGCTCTTTTTTGCGATTGTGCTTGTCATTGCGGCAGAATTGATCAACACGGCGATTGAGGCTGTCGTTGATCTCATGGTTGTCCGCTATCATCGCTTGGCGAAGATCGCCAAGGATGTCGCCGCGGCCGCTGTTTTATTGACGGCGCTTCACGCTGTTGTCGTAGGGATATTGGTCTTCTATGACAAACTGTTTCCACTGCGATTGCGTAACTTTCATCATTTGGAATCCTACGCAATCGTTTTGTCATTTTTGTATTTAGGAATTTGTTTCGTGCTTACATTCGGATACCTCGCGATCAAGAAGGCTCGCCATCGCTGAGGTCCCGTTTTACCTATAGATTTTCGGCGAATGAGGTGAAACGATGACGAAAGAAGAATTGATCCAACATGCACTTCACGCCCGCGATAGGGCATATGTACCTTATTCCCGCTTTCCGGTAGGAGCCGCCTTGCTTCTCTCTGATGGTGAAGTGGTTACAGGGTGCAACATCGAAAACGCTTCGTACGGCCTATGCAATTGTGCGGAACGAACGGCGATCTTCAAGGCGGTTTCGGAAGGAAAAAGAGACATTCAGATGGTTGCAGTCGTCGCTGATACCGAACGCCCGGTTTCGCCTTGTGGGATGTGCCGTCAAGTCTTAGCCGAATTTTGTCGGCCGGAGACACCGGTGATATTGGGCAATTTGCAAGGAGACAGACTAGAGACGACTGTACATGAATTGCTTCCATTCGCTTTTTCCAAGGAGGATCTCGATGGCTCAAAAGAATCATAAATCCGGATTTGTGGCGATAATCGGTCGCCCGAATGTAGGAAAATCGACACTGTTGAATCACATGGTCGGTCAGAAAGTGGCGATCATGTCCGATAAACCGCAGACCACGAGAAACCGTATTCGCGGTGTGATGACACTAGAAGATATGCAGGTGATTTTTCTCGATACGCCGGGGATTCACAAACCCCGCCATAAACTTGGCGATTACATGGTTCGAACTTCAATCAATACTTTGAAAGAGGTCGATCTGATCTTCTTCGTTGTGGACGCTACGGAAGAAAAAGGAGCGGGAGATCAGTTTATCATTGAAAATCTGCAAGGGATCAAAACCCCTGTGTTTCTACTCATCAACAAAGTGGATGCGATTCATCCCGATAAGATCTTAGAAACGATCGCCACTTACAAAGATGATTTTCCTTTTGCCGAGATCGTGCCGGTCTCTGCGTTGCAAGGCCAAAACATCGAGAGGCTTGTCCAACTGTTGCATCAATATTTGCCGGAAGGGCCGCAATATTATCCGCCCGACCAAGTGACTGATCATCCCGAACGATTCATTGTAGCGGAGCTGATTCGGGAGAAAGTCTTGCATCTGACGAGAGAAGAAGTACCGCATTCGGTTGCGGTTGCAGTTGAACAAATGGAATCGCGCGAGGACAAGGATCTTCTGTACATACATGCGGTTATTTTTACAGAACGTGAATCACAAAAGGGGATTTTGATCGGTAAGCAGGGAGGGATGCTGAAAGAAGTCGGCCGTCTGGCTCGTGCAGACATTCAAAAGCTTTTTGGTTCCAAAGTTTATCTCGAATTGTGGGTAAAGGTCAAAAAGGACTGGCGGAACCGAGAACATCTGTTACGTAATTTTGGTTTCGACGAGAATTTGTGAAATCAGACGGGTTAAAAAGGGACAATTAGGGCTGAGCATCTCCTGAAGCACTGGCATGAGTGACGGGAGCATGTTTGCCATCTTTTCCATAGTATATAAGAAAGAAGAGTTTGAAATGATAGAAGTACAAGAGAGTACCTCACTCTTCTACGGAAAGGATGAGCGACATGCGGGATTTTTCATGGCGTTTTTTTACTGCAACAGGATCGATCGATGCTTACCTTCTGTATAAAGAGCACGAGGCTATGGAACGACAAGTTGAACATGAAGAGGGAGCGGAAACCTTCGATAGCACATTGGTAACGACGCAAGAATGATCTGCAGGAGATGGAGAATGCGGTGTATAAGACAGAAGCGATCGTCTTGAGAGGGATCGATTACGGGGAAACGAATAAAATCGTCACATTGTTGACAAGAGATTTCGGCAAATTGTCCGTAATGGCAGGCGGAGCAAAGAAGCCACAGAGCCGCCTCACAGCAGCTTCCCAACCTTTCACCCATGGACATTGGATTTTGTATGGCGGCGGCAAAGGAATGTTACGTGCATCCCAAGCGGAAGTGATTGAATCCTTCCGGTCGATTCGCGAAGATTTATACAAAACGGCATATACCGCTTATGTGATGGAATTGACTGAGCGTTTCGTTGAGGAAAGAGAGCCCTCGCAAGGACTCTTTTTTCTCGTTTTAAACATGTTGCACCAGATAGCAGCAGGTAAAGACGCAGAAATCTTAATCCGCATTTTCGAGATAAAGATGTTGCGCGTGGCGGGGATCGAACCGGATCTCCTGCACTGTACCCATTGCAGGAAAGAAATAAGTCTAGCCGTTCGCTTTTCGATCCGCCTAGCAGGACCTTTATGTGAATCTTGTCATGATGCCGATCCGCAAGCCATTTGGATGAAACCTGCCGTTTTTAAATTGATGCGGCTGTTCCAAATGATAGATATCAGCCGTATAGGGACAATATCCGTGCAGGATGAGGTGAAACGGCAACTGGCCAGCGTGATACGCCAGTATTATGACGAGTATACAGGCGTGACACTGAAGTCACGCCATTTTCTTGAACAAATGGATCGTTATAAACTTTAAGCGGCGGATGCAGGACAACATTGACACCAGATTCATTCGTTTGCTATGCTATCTTGAAAATGAGTGCTTGTGTGGGTGTATCGCTTTGCGCTTGGGTTCGATGAAGGTTGTCATTGAGGCATATGCTTTGCGCTCATGCTCCGTGGAGGTCGTCTTGCATGGAATAATAAACAAATGTTGCAAGACGACCTCCAAGGTCGCTATTACGCGCAAAGCATAAGCCTCTTAACGGTATAAAGGAAGCGGAACGACCTTCAACTCACCTCTGCGCTGCAAAGCGATACAACCCACACAAAAGATACTCCGTTGTATTAGGCAGCTTAAATCTCTCTTCCAGCACAAGAAACTTTTAATCCTCTGATGGCGCCGCCCACGTGGCATGGGTGGCTACATTCATCATCTGGATGGGCATACATAGAAGGAGCGATTGACTGTGAGTGTAAGTATGGAACAGATCGTAGCGTTGGCGAAACATCGGGGATTTATTTTCCCAGGTTCGGAAATCTACGGAGGTCTAGCGAATACATGGGATTACGGACCTCTTGGCGTCGAATTGAAAAACAATGTGAAAAAAGCATGGTGGAAAAAATTCATTCAGGAATCTCCTTATAACGTGGGTCTTGACGCAGCCATACTCATGAATCGGCAAGTCTGGGTCGCATCCGGTCACGTGGGAAATTTCAATGACCCGATGATCGATTGCAAGCAGTGCAAAGCGAGACATCGCGCCGATAAATTGATCGAAGAAGCGCTTGCAGCAAAAGGGATCGAGATGGTTGTTGACGGGCTTTCGTTTGAACAAATGCAGGAGTTAATCAAAGAGCATGATGTCGCTTGCCCTGACTGCGGTTCAAAAGATTTCACGGATATTCGTCAATTCAATCTTATGTTTAAAACATTCCAAGGCGTTACTGAATCCTCAGTGAATGAAATTTTCCTCCGCCCGGAAACGGCACAGGGGATTTTTGTAAACTTTAAGAACGTCCAGCGTACCATGCGCAAAAAAATACCTTTTGGGATCGGCCAAATCGGGAAATCTTTCCGTAATGAGATCACACCCGGCAATTTTACTTTCCGCACTCGTGAATTTGAACAAATGGAATTGGAATTCTTCTGCAAGCCAGGGGAGGATTTGGAATGGTTCCAGTATTGGCGTGATTTCTGTTATCAATGGCTTATCAACTTGGGGATGAAACCGGAAAATATCCGCTTGCGTGATCACTCAAAGGAAGAGCTTTCTCATTATTCAAATGCTACGACCGATTTTGAATACAAATTTCCATTTGGTTGGGGAGAGCTTTGGGGCGTTGCCGATCGCACCGACTTCGATTTGAAACGCCATATGGAATTCTCCGGAGAAGATTTCCATTATACCGATCCGGTGACCAATGAGAAATATATCCCTTACTGTATCGAACCTTCGCTTGGCGCTGATCGTGTGACTCTTGCATTCTTGATTGATGCTTATGAAGAACAGGATCTTGGAGAGGGAGACAAACGGACCGTGCTTCATTTCCATCCGGCGTTGGCTCCGTTTAAGGCAGCCGTCTTGCCTCTTTCGAAAAAATTGTCGGATGCGGCAAGCAAGATCCACGAACAATTGGCGAAACACTTCATGTGTGACTTTGACGAGACAGGTTCGATCGGTAAGCGATATCGCCGGCAAGACGAAATCGGTACTCCTTTCTGTATCACATATGACTTTGATTCGGAGACAGATGGTCAAGTCACCGTGCGTGACCGCGATTCAATGGAACAAGTGCGCATGCCGATCGAACGGGTAAAGGGATATATTGAGGAAAAAATGAAATTTTAAAAGTGTGTTCAAAATAGAAATGCGCCCGCCATGGTTCACGTACTTTTTGAACAACTATAACGGGGGTACACCAGATTCCTGGTTGTACCCCCGGTCCATTTATGAAGAGAGCGGCTCTTGAGACTGTTCCCCGCGGCGAGCGGGTCTCATGCGCAGATAGATGAGAAGTATGAACGAGAGCGCGATCACAGCGAGGCTCGTCCATTGTGCGGCGGTCAGCCCCGCGAAGCGCGGGGTGTCGCCACGCAGGAATTCGAGTAACAATCTACCTGTTGAATAGAGAATATTGTAAAAGAGAAATATGTATCCCGTCGGCCATGAACGCTGTTTGAGAATCAGAAGCAAAGCAAAAACGACAACATCCCATTGTCCCTCCCACACTTCCGCGGGCCAAAGGGGCTGTGATTGATATGTGTCATAGGCGAATGTGCCCGGTGGATACACAAGCCCAAAATTGCCTCCTGTCGGGCTGCCGAACGCGTCACCGTTTAAAAGGCAAGCGATACGTCCGACGCTTTGCCCGAGGATAATGCCCGGGGAAACGATATCCGCGAAGTCCCAAAATGGAATCTTGTATCGCCAAGTGTATAGAGCGCCGCCGACAAACCCGCCGACCAAACCGCCTTGAATGGACATGCCGCCATTCCAGATCATGAAAATTTCCGAGAGGTGTTCGGAATAATAACTCCAGTCGAAAAAAAGCACTTGCCATACGCGAGCCCCGAGAATAGCACCGATCACCGCGTAAATGGCCATCCCCGATACGTGATCCACGTACCTACCCGCTTGGCGAGCGAAGTAGGTGGCAACTCCGAGACCGAGAAGGATAGAGAGTGCCACGACCACACCGTAGGATCGCACTTCAAATGAGCCTATGTGAAAAAGAATCACGTGCATGGTGAATCCTGCCTCCTTATGTCGGGTCGTGTATATTGTAACGTGTCCGATGTCCACATTCAATTCGGAACAAAATTGTTGCGGTATTGCATGTATAATATACTATACTATAGAGGAGATCATTCAAAAAAGTATAACACATTTCAAGTAAGGTGGTGAAAACCATCGAACTCACAGCTCGTCAGGAACAAATTTTGGATATTGTTCGCAAAGAGGGTCCCATCACAGGTGAACAGATTGCAGAGAAGCTGAATCTGACACGTGCGACATTACGTCCGGATCTAACGATTTTAACGATGGCCGGTTTCCTGGAAGCGCGTCCTCGTGTCGGTTATTTTTATGTAGGCAAGAAACCAGGCGAAATTTTTGGTGACCAGTTGCGTAAGATGCTTGTTCGTGATTATAAATCAGTCCCCGTAGTGGTTGAAGAAAGTACATCCGTTTATGATGCCGTTGTGACGATGTTTCTTGAAGACGTAGGAAACCTCTATGTAGTAAAGGAACACGGGATCCTTGCCGGAACGCTCTCCCGTAAAGATGTATTGAAAGTGGCGATCGGCAACCAAAACATGCATGAGGTCCCTGTTTCACTGGCGATGACGCGTATGCCGAATATCGTGACGGTTGAACCGGATGAAACGGTCTATGATGCGGCGAAAAAATTAATCGATTACCAAATCGACTCAATGCCTGTGATCAAAGTGATCGATGCCGCCAAGAAACAATATGAAGTAATCGGGCGCTTTACGAAAACGACAATCGCACGCATCTTCGTGGAACTCGGTTCGAATCGAGATGTGTAGAACAGGAGGTTTGGAAGCGAGTGAAAGATATACCCATCGTCTACGTGGTGTCAGACTCCGTGGGAGAAACAGCAGAATTTGTTGTACGTGCAGCCGCCAGCCAATTCGACGGTGGTCGTGTGGAAATCCGGCGAATTTCTTATGTGGATGATAAGGAAGCGATCGCTGAGGTAGTGACGGCCGCACAGGAAAATCAAAGTATGATTGCGTTTACCCTCGTTCTCCCCGATCTGCGGAAGTTTTTGATTGAAGAGGCGGCACGCCAGAGTGTTCGTGCTGTCGATATCTTGGGTCCCATGATGGACGCGTTTCATGAGGTCTATAAGATGGAACCAAAACTTCGTCCGGGACTCTTGCATCAGTTGGACGATGAATATTTTAGACGGGTGGAAGCCATCGAATTCGCGGTGAAGTACGATGACGGGAGAGACCCGAGGGGAATCTTGCGAGCGGATGTCGTTCTGGTGGGCGTTTCGCGTACATCGAAGACACCGCTTTCCATGTATCTGGCTCATAAACGCTTGAAAGTAGCAAATGTTCCTCTTGTACCAGAGGTAGAACCGCCTGACGAATTATTTCAAGTATCTTCAAAAAAGGTGATCGGTTTAACCATTTCGCCGAATGAACTCAATTTAATTCGTACAGAACGTTTGAAATCTCTGGGATTGCGCGCACAGGCAAATTACGCCGCATTTGACCGTATCTTGTACGAACTCGATTTTGCCGACAAGGTGCACCGGAAACTCGGATGTGCGGTCATTGATGTATCGAATAAAGCGGTGGAAGAAACGGCAAATATCGTCATGGATCTCATTAAACGTGGGGGACGAGGCTGATGACCACAAAATATGTCTATCTTTTCGAAGAGGGTCGTGCGGATATGAAAAATATTCTGGGCGGGAAAGGGGCAAACCTGGCAGAGATGACGCGGGCCGGGCTGCCTGTCCCTCCAGGCTTTACCGTAACGACGACTGCATGTAACGAATATTACCGGGCAGGTCGTACGCTTACAAACACGATGAAGGAGCAAATCGAGCAGGGGCTTGCGGAACTTGAACGTCGTACCGGCAAGAAGCTCGGTTCTGTACAAAACCCTTTGTTAGTCTCGGTTCGTTCAGGCTCGGTCTATTCCATGCCGGGGATGATGGATACAGTCCTCAATCTCGGATTAAATGACGAGACGGTGGAAGGTCTCGCGTCGTTGACAGCTAACCCTCGTTTTGCTTATGACTGTTATCGTCGTTTTCTTCAAATGTTTGGAAGTGTGGTTCTCGGGATCGATCATTTCCACTTTGAGCACATTCTTGATGAAGTGAAAGAACACTACGGGTTTACGCAGGATCCCGAGTTACGGGAGGAACATTGGAAAGAGGTTATTCAGGCCTACAAAGCTTTGGTCAAAAAGCACACGCGTGCAGATTTTCCGCAGGATCCCCGCGAACAACTGATGCGTGCGATCCAGGCGGTTTTTCAATCTTGGAACAACCAGCGGGCGATAGTTTATCGCCGCATTCATAAGATTCCGGATGATTTAGGCACCGCCGTTAATGTCCAGATGATGGTCTTTGGCAATATGGGGGATGACTCAGGGACAGGGGTTGCTTTCACGCGTAATCCTTCGACGGGAGAAAAGGAATTGTTCGGTGAGTTTCTCGTTCGGGCGCAGGGAGAGGATGTAGTGGCCGGTATTCGCACGCCACAACCGATACATGCTTTGCGCGAGAGGATGCCAGACATTTATAGTCAGTTTACAAAGATTGCCGAATTGCTGGAGAAGCATTACAAGGATATGCAGGATATTGAGTTTACTGTAGAACGCGGGCGGCTTTTCATTTTACAGACGAGAAACGGAAAACGTACGGCGCATGCCGCTGTCAAAATTGCGGTCGATCTGGTCAAGGAACAGATTATTAACAAAGAAGAAGCGATCATGCGCATTGATCCCCATTCATTGGATCAATTGTTACACCGGCGCATCGATCCCGCTGCAAAGCTCGACGTACTCGCGAAAGGACTGCCAGCTTCTCCGGGGGCGGCTTCCGGTCACGTGGTCTTCGATGCAGACACGGCTGAACGATGGGCTTCTGAAGGAAAGCGTGTAATCCTTGTAAGACCGGAAACGACGCCGGAAGATATCCACGGGATATTGGCTGCTCAGGGAATTATCACATCTCGCGGAGGAATGACCTCCCATGCGGCCGTCGTGGCGAGAGGAATGGGAAAACCTTGTATTTGCGGATGCGAAATGATCAGAATTGATCTGCGGAAAAAAGAATGTACGATAAGAGAAGAAACCATTCATGAAGGGGATCTCATCTCGATCGATGGGGGAACGGGACGCGTGTTACGCGGAGCTGTCCCGCTTATCGATCCGGAGCTGTCTGCTGAATTTCAGCAGTTGCTTACATGGGCGGACGAGGTTCGGAAGATGGAGGTGCGCGCCAACGCAGACAATCCGGAAGATGCGGCCAAAGCGCGTGCCTTCGGTGCGCAAGGTATCGGCTTATGCCGAACGGAACATATGTTCATGGAGCCTGAGCGCGTTCCCATTGTTCAGGAGATGATTTTAGCGGAAACGGAAGAAGAACGTACGGAAGCATTGGAGAAACTTTTGCCGATGCAACAGCGGGATTTTGAAGGGATTTTGAGGGAGATGGAGGGGCTTCCCGTTACGATTCGCCTTCTGGATCCGCCGCTACATGAATTCCTGCCGAATATGGAAAGTTTGATCGTAGAGTTGACACAGATGAGGCTGTCGGGTGAGGATCCCAGAACGATCAGGCAGAAGGAGAACTTGTTACGTAAAGTTCGTGCCCTTCAGGAATTCAATCCGATGCTGGGCCATCGTGGATGCAGATTGGGAATGACTTTTCCGGAAATCTATGCGATGCAAGTCAAGGCAATTTTTCAAGCGACGGTGAAATTACAACAGGAAGGTTTGGATGTTCGTCCCGAAGTGATGATTCCGCTGGTAGGCCATGTGAATGAGTTAAAGGCCATGCGTGATCTTGTTCTACAAGTGGCAGCACAGGTTAGGGAAGAAACAGGCCATCCCGTCGTATGCCCCATCGGCACGATGATCGAGATTCCCAGGGCTGCGCTTACGGCTGATGAAATTGCTGCCGAGGCCGATTTCTTTTCCTTCGGAACGAACGATTTGACACAAACGACCTATGGCTTCTCAAGGGATGATGCGGAAGGGAAATTTCTGCATAAGTATGTGCAACACAAGATTTTACCGGATAACCCGTTTGAAGTGCTCGACCGCCATGGAGTTGGGAAATTGATTCAGATGGCTACCGAATTAGGGAGAGCGGTTAAATCGGATATCAAGCTGGGGATTTGCGGAGAACACGGTGGAGAAAAAAGCTCCATAGAATGTTGCTATCAAATCGGTCTCGACTATGTTTCGTGTTCTCCATTTCGCGTACCTTTGGCCCGTTTGGCAGCGGCACAGGCGACAATCCTGCATGGGTAAAGAATGGTATTTACGGCCTCGATTTAGAAATCGAGGCTTTTTTTGTAAATCATAAAATCAAGGGATTTTTTCCAAAGAAGTGCGTACAAATAAGATGATGCGTCTTCATGGATTCTAACGTTATCGGATTGAATGTACACGAATGTCGGCAATACTGAGGACATAACGCTTCCTTTTTCGGGAAGTTTGTCGATTTTCGTCAAACGAGGTCATAAGTTTTTTTGAAGGAGAAGGATTTTGTTCCTGTTTGTAGAATACATCAATGTCAATTTATTTGCAAAAAGTTGATTAGAAAATAATTTAACGTGCGAGAAGGAGATTGAAATGCATTGGCGAATTAAGATTACTCAACGCTCTGACTTCACATAAGAAAGGTGATGTCGGGATGTGGAGAAGAATTCCGGATGAGGTGATCGAGAACGTTCGCCAGCACTTTGACATCGTTGATGTTGTTTCCGAATATGTTTCATTAAAACGAACGGGGCGATCATTTGTTGGGCTGTGTCCCTTTCACTCGGAAAAAACTCCTTCGTTTTCTGTGTCACCGGATAAACAGATTTTCCATTGCTTTGGCTGCGGCGTTGGTGGAAATGTGTTTTCATTTTATATGTTAATTGAGAATGTTTCCTTTGTAGAAGCAGTCACACATTTCGCGGGGCGAGCCGGCATCCATATCCCGTACGAGGAAGTGGTGGATGAAGAGTCTGAAGAAGCGGTACGGCGAAAGAAGCTGTTCGCGGCGAATGACCTGGCTGCTAAATATTATCATCATATTTTGATGAATACGAAAGTGGGAGAGCCAGCTCTTGAATATCTTAAAGGGAGAGGGTTAACTCCCGGCACGATTGAACGGTTCCAGCTCGGTTATGCACCGAGCGCTTGGGATGTACTCCTTCGTTTTCTAACAAAACGCGGTTTTTCCGAAGATTTTTTGGAAGAAGCGGGCTTGCTCTCCAAAAGCCAGACAGATCCGAGCCGTTACTATGATAAATTTCGCAATCGGGTCATGTTTCCGATTCAAGACGCGCAAGGACGTGTTGTAGGCTTTGGCGGCAGGGTGATGGACGAATCGCACCCCAAGTATTTAAATACCCCGGAAACCGTTCTGTTTCATAAAGGACGTCATCTATACAATTTTCATCGTGCCCGTAATGCGATACGTCAGACAAAACAGGCAGTTCTTTTAGAAGGCTATATGGATGTAATTGTAGC
Source organism: Collibacillus ludicampi (assembly GCF_023705585.1). Taxonomy (NCBI): domain Bacteria; kingdom Bacillati; phylum Bacillota; class Bacilli; order Caryophanales; family Alicyclobacillaceae; genus Collibacillus; species Collibacillus ludicampi. The sequence continues at coordinate 276,022 of NZ_BOQE01000001.1, read as the reverse complement.
ATATCAGGCTGGAGTTGAAAACGTAGTAGCAGCCCTGGGAACGGCATTAACACCTGATCAAGCACGGCTTTTGAACCGTAACGCGGAAGAAATCGTCATGGTGTATGACGGTGATCGTGCAGGTCAAAACGCAGCTCTAAGGAGCTCAGAGGTGATCAAAGAAACAGGGGGAAGCGCACGTGTAGTCGTTCTCCCTGACGGACTGGATCCCGACGAATTCATACGGAAACATGGTTACGAAGCTTTCGAGCGCATGATTCGCGACCGATCAATGTCGGTCACTTCTTTCAAGCTACAGAAACTGCGTGAAGAAAGCCAATTATCGACACAAGAGGGACGGATTCGCTTCTTGACGGAAGCCGTCCGTATCATTTCTGAATTAAAAAGCCCAGTAGAAAGAGAATCATATTTGCGTCAGTTGGCAGGAGAATTCGATGTTTCTCTTGAATCACTTAGTATGGAGGTCGAAGTCGCCACAAAAAGCCTTAAAACCCGGAAAAACGGGGATATTCCACCTAGAATGTGGAATACTAATAGAGATAATGGGAAACAGGTCGTAAAGGAATCCTTACAGAGCAAATTGCCACTCCCGGCACATTTGGAAGCTGAACGAAAGCTTCTAAGTTATATGTTAATCGATGAAGGGGCGGCTAGACAAGTTCAAGAGACTCTTGTCGACGAATTTTCTGTGGATGAACATGCTGCACTTGCCATTCATTTGTATCATTTTTATGGTGAGAATGAGAAACCAAATCCGGCGTTGTTTATCGCGCAATTGGACGATCCGGTCTTAATACAGCTGGCATCAGAATTGGTTGTTGAAGCTGAAAATCTTGATATGCGACCTGGATTGGTGGAAGAATACATTCAATGTATTCGCCGTTATCCGTTTGAAAAACGACTGAAAGAAATACCACGCGAAATGGAAGAAGCCTTGCGGAATGGAGATTATGCTCTTTTACGCGCTTTGCAACAGGAACAACTTCAGTTGCGAGCAGTCTTACGATAGATCTTTTATGCTTTTTGAAAGGAGGGGGTCGGCATGGCAAAAAAAGTGAAAGATGGAGAAACGAAAGAAATGACGATCGAGCAAGTAAAACAAGAGCTGATTGAAACAGGAAAAAAACGAGGAATTCTCACTTATAATGAGATCATGGATAAACTTTCTGTTTTTGACCAGGACCCGGATCAAATCGATGAATTTTTTGAGTACCTGTCTGAACAGGGCATTGAAGTCATGAATGAGTCGGAGGATATCGTCGAAGATGACGATGAAGACGCACATCCACATGTCGAAGACGATGAGGATTTTGATTTGGATGATCTTTCGGTTCCACCGGGCGTTAAGATCAATGACCCCGTCCGCATGTACTTGAAAGAAATCGGACGCGTACCTCTTCTCTCTGCCGAAGAGGAGATCGAGTTAGCGAAGCGTATCGAGCAAGGCGACGAGGAAGCGAAACGACGCTTGGCTGAAGCGAACCTTCGTCTCGTTGTAAGTATCGCGAAACGGTATGTTGGACGCGGTATGTTGTTTCTTGATCTCATTCAAGAGGGTAACATGGGTTTGATCAAAGCGGTCGAGAAATTCGATTATCAGAAAGGCTATAAATTCAGTACGTATGCCACATGGTGGATTCGTCAAGCGATCACGCGTGCAATCGCCGATCAGGCTCGTACGATTCGGATTCCCGTGCACATGGTGGAGACCATTAACAAATTGATTCGCATCTCGCGTCAACTCCTGCAAGAGTTAGGGCGTGAACCTACCCCGGAAGAAATTGCTGCCGAGATGGATATGAGTCCCGATAAAGTGAGGGAAATCATGAAAATCGCACAAGAGCCAGTTTCTCTTGAAACACCGATCGGCGAAGAAGACGATTCCCATTTGGGTGACTTCATCGAAGATCAGGATGCGCTTGCACCGGCGGATGCTGCCGCTTACGAGTTGTTGAAAGAGCAACTCGAAGATGTTTTAGATACGTTAACTGAACGTGAAGAGAACGTTCTTCGACTCCGTTTTGGCCTCGATGACGGACGTACACGTACACTTGAAGAAGTAGGTAAAGTTTTTGGTGTGACACGAGAACGCATCCGTCAAATTGAAGCAAAAGCGTTGCGTAAATTGCGGCATCCAAGCCGAAGCAAACGCTTAAAGGATTTTCTCGAATAAACCTTGGTTGGAAGAAGCACTCGTTTGCATACGGGTGCTTTTTAATTTGGTCAGTTAATGTAGCAAAAGAGCCGAAGAAGCGTGTTAGGTTAAAAGGTTTGCTAACGGCAATCAGACAAACGCCTGCAGAAAATTATGATATTTCGTTAAACTTAATCAGTACCTTCAAAGCTTCATTGCCCAATCATGATCTACAGAAAGCGGTTAATAAAGTCCGGGACATTGATCATCGCATCTCTTCAAAACGTTCTACTGCTAGACTCTTGCTTCTAGTTCTGCTCGACCTTGTTTCTCCCTTTCGTTTCCATATAATCTACACACGTGATATTCAATTCAAGGTACATCCATCAACTGCGTTTACTGTGTAGGATTAACGGAATGCGTTAACTTCATTTTTGTTTTTTATTTTACATCGTTTCCAGTATTGATGCAAATTGGTTTTCTGTTTTCTTTGCCTTTTGGTTCCCTAAATGCGGGAATAGCACTTTCGATTCAGAAATTACAAAATTCGTTCTTGAACCAAACGGTCGTTACGTTATAATATTTATAGATTGTTCTTACACTGAGCGAACGCTCGGTCTACTTGATTGTTAATCCAGGAGGAGAGGCCATGAATTTCGATTTAACCAAGGAGCAGAAGATGATACGTTCGATGGTTCGTGATTTCGCGGAAGCCGAGATTGCTCCTAAGGCTGAACATGTGGATCGCACGGGGGAATTTCCGATTGAGACATTTCGTAAAATGGGGGAACTCGGACTGCTTGGTCTCCCGATCCCTGAAGAATATGACGGGGCTGGCGGAGATACGATTTCCTATGCATTAGCGGTTGAAGAAGTCGGGCGCGCGTGCGGCTCAACCGGGCTCAGTTATGCGGCTGCCGTCTCATTAGGGTTATGTCCAATTTATTATTTCGGCAATGAGGAGCAGAAGCAAAAATATTTGCGTCCTTTAGCGCGTGGTGAAGTATTGGGGGCATTCGGCTTAACAGAACCCAATGCAGGTTCCGACGCGGGAGGCACACAAACAACAGCGAGACTGGATGGGGATGAATGGGTTATTAACGGAACGAAATGTTTTATTACGAATGCTTCCTATGCTAAAACGGTGATTGTCACGGCTGTTACGGAGAAAGGCATTGGGAGCAGAGGAATCTCTGCGTTCATAGTGGAAACAGACACCCCTGGGTTTAAGGCGATCGCAAATTATGAAAAATTAGGCTTACGGGGCTCGAATACTGCAGAGTTGGTATTGGAGGATGTGAGAGTCCCCCGAGAAAACTTGCTGGGTGATCCCCAAGCGGGCTTCAAACAATTTTTGTACACGTTAGACGGCGGACGCATTTCCATTGGCGCGCTCTCTGTTGGGATTGCGCAAGCTGCGTTTGAGGCGGCACTTCAATACGCGAAGGAACGCGTACAGTTTGGCCAATCCATATCCAAGTTCCAGGCGATCCAATTTAAACTGGCGGATATGGCTATGCATATTGAATTGGCACGAAATCAGGTGTTGAAAGCTGCTTGGTTGAAAGATAACCACCGTCCGTTTACGAAGGAAGCAGCGATGGCCAAACTCTTTGCTTCTGAAATCTGTATGCGTGTTTGTGACCAAGCGATACAGATTCACGGCGGTTACGGTTACATGAAAGACTACCCGGTCGAACGGTATTTCCGCGATGCGAAACTGATGGAAATTGGAGAAGGCACATCTGAAATTCAGCGCATTGTGATCGCTCGTCAGTTGGGGTGTTAATGATTGATTATATACAAATAATTTGAAAAATTACTGTTAATTTTGTTTCAACCCCCTGCACGGACAGGGGAGTTTTTATTATAATATTGATGAATCAAAGATAAAGGGGTTGTGCGGATGGCGGATATCATGCATCTCACGGTTGGACAACTACTTTCCAAAATTGCGGATCAATACCCTGAGCATGAGGCTGTTGTGTATGCGGACCGGGATCTTCGTTACACGTATCGGCAGTTCTATGAGATTTGTGGACAGGCTGCTAAAGGATTCATGAAATTAGGTATCGCGAAAGGCGATCAATTGGCGATTTGGGCAAGCAATTATCCGGAGTGGTTAATTACACAGTTTGCGACAGGAAGGATGGGTGCTGTTCTCGTAACGGTAAACACAAACTATCGTACAGCCGAGCTGGAGTATCTCCTTCGTCAATCAGACACTTCGACATTGCTTCTGATGGAATCCTATCGCGGAGTCTCATATACGGAGATGCTATATGAAATCGTTCCCGAATTGAAGGATGCCGAACCAGGAAAACTGCAGTCCCAACGATTCCCTTGTTTGAAAAATGTTGTAATTTTAAGCGATAAAAAGTACCCAGGCATGTTCAACTGGTCCGATGTGATGGAGTTGGGGAAAACCGTTTCAGATGAAGAATTGCGAGAGAGGGAAGACAGTCTCGATCCGTTTGATGTGATTAACATGCAGTATACCTCGGGAACAACCGGTTTTCCCAAGGGTGTGATGTTAACGCACAGTAATATTATCAACAATGGTCGGAATATTTCTGAATGTATGAATTTAACATATCAAGACCGATTGTGCATTCCTGTTCCCTTTTTTCACTGTTTCGGTTGTGTTTTAGGTACGATGGCATGTGTATCGGTCGGGGCCACAATGGTACCTGTTCAGGAATTTGATGCATTGGAAGTTCTTAAAACGGTTGAAAAAGAACGTTGTACCGGATTGCATGGTGTTCCTACCATGTTTATCGCCGAGTTGAATCATCCAGAGTTCTCTTCTTTCGATCTGTCGTCATTGCGCACCGGAATCATGGCCGGATCTCCTTGTCCGATCGAGGTTATGAAAGCGGTTGTAGAACGGATGGGTGCTCGTGAAATCACGATCGCATATGGACAAACGGAATCGTCTCCCGTAATCACTCAGACGCGCACGAATGATCCTATCGAGCTGCGCGTGACATCTGTTGGACGTCCTTTGCCTCACGTGGAAGTCAAGATCGTCGACCCGTCTACAGGCAAGGAATTGCCTCCTGGGGAACAGGGAGAACTATGTACGCGAGGATATCATGTGATGAAAGGATATTATAAAAATCCGGAAGCGACGAAAAACGTGATTGACGAAGACGGTTGGCTGCATACGGGAGATCTGGCTACTATGGACGAAAACGGATACTTTAAGATTACCGGGAGATTAAAAGATATGATCATTCGCGGTGGTGAGAACATCTATCCGCGCGAAATCGAAGAATTCCTTTACACGCATCCGAAAATTCGCGACGTTCAGGTCATCGGGGTACCTTCTGTCAAATACGGAGAAGAGGTGATGGCTTGGATTCAAGTGAAGGATGGCGAGACGCTCACCCCCGAAGAAGTGCGTGCTTACTGTGAAGGGAAGATTGCCCGTTTTAAAATCCCTCGCTATATCGAGTTTTGCGAATCATTTCCTATGACCGCATCGGGTAAAATCCAGAAATTCAAACTGCGTGAACAAGCGATTGAACTCTTGGGATTGCATGATGCAGCTTCCATCGAAACCGCATAAGTCCAAATGTTCGGTAGATTTCACGGCCATGCCCAATCGGCGTGGTCTATTTTTTGCATTCTTCCGTTTTTCTCATGTATCATGGATTCAGGTGGATGCAGAAAATGATGGAGGAGTCTATGAAGATTTCGAAACGATTGGGTAGAATCTCGGAATATGTCCCTTTTGGCAGTGTGGTTGCCGATATCGGAAGCGATCATGCACTTGTACCTATTCAGTTGGTTACAAGCGGAAAAGTGAATCGCGTGATCGCAGGAGAAGTGAATGACGGCCCCTTCCAAACTGCAATAGCGAATGTTTCGCGCATGGGATTACAACACCGGGTCGATGTACGCAAAGGTGATGGATTGGAAGTCGTTAAAGAAGGCGAGGTATCCGTTGTCATTATCGCTGGGATGGGAGGGGGTACCATCGTGCACATTCTTGCCGCTGGTAGGAACAAGCTTTCAGGGGTAGAGAGGCTGATTCTTCAACCACAAGGGGATGCGGATCGTGTACGCCTTTGGTTAGGCGAAAACGGATGGATGATTTATGAGGAAGATCTTCTCATGGAAGATGAATTGCTTTATGAGATCATTGTAGCGGAGCCTGGGGTCCAATCATTAACGAAAGAGGAAGAGGAGTTCGGTCCCATTCTCTTACGAAAAAGTCACCCGCTACTGCAGGTGAAGCTTCAACAGGAGATCGAAAAAGCGGAGCGCGTTCTGCGAAGTCTAGAGAGAAGCAATGGGGAAGCTGCGGAAAAGAAACGTAAAGAATTGGAAAGAAGAAAAAATTGGTTACAGGAGGTTAAGGAACGTGTCTGCAACCGTAAAGCAAATTATTGATATCTTTGAGCAGTTGGCGCCAAAACGTTTGGCAATGGAAGGAGATAAAATCGGTTTACATATCGGTAACCCCCAGAAACAAGTCAATAAAATCCTTGTGACATTGGATTCCTCGGCACCTGAGGTGATTGATGAAGCGGTTCAAGTCGGTGCGGATTTGGTTATTGCCCATCACGCTTTAATTTATAGAAAAATATCCAACATACGGACAGATACACCTTACGGAAAAGGGCTGGCGAAGCTGCTCGCACACGATATCGCGGTATATGTGGCGCATACGAATTTGGATATTGCGGAGGGTGGGGTCAATGATGCTTTGGCGGCGGCACTTAACCTCAAAGATGTAGAAATCCTCGAACGTATGCACAATCAACGGTTGAAAAAATTGGTGGTATTTGTCCCTGTTACTCATCAAAAACAGGTGATCGCTGCCATGTGTCAGGCGGGAGCCGGACATATCGGCAATTACAGCTGGTGCACGTTTAATACAAAAGGGATCGGAACATTCAAACCGGAAGAAGGTACCCATCCATTTATAGGGGAAAAGGGACGTTTAGAAGAAGTTGAAGAAGTTCGTGTGGAAACGATAGTTCCGGAACCGCGTGAACATCAGATCATCCATGCCATGTTAGAAGCGCATCCGTATGAAGAAGTGGCTTATGATTTGTATCCATTGGAAATCATGGGTCGAGAATATGGCATAGGTCGGATCGGCAATTTGCCAAATGCGATGACCTTGCGATCATTTGCTTCTTTTGTAAGAGAGCGGCTGCAAGTCCCTGGTGTCCGGGTTTGCGGTTCCTTGAATCGAAACGTTCAAAGAGTTGCTGTTTTGGGAGGATCTGGACAAGATTGGATCTCCACAGCGATTGCTCGCGGCGCTGATGTATTTGTAACTGCTGATGTGACCTACCATATGGCGCAGGATGCGGTTACAGCAGGTTTGTCAATTGTGGATCCGGGTCATTACGGTACGGAACGAGTGGTTTTGGAACCTTTGGCCAATTATTTAAGGAAAAGGTTTTCGGAGGAGAATCTGTCGATCGATGTTGTTGTTTCACAAGTGAACACTGACCCGTTCGGATTTGTAACCGATTGACGCTCGTACTTCTTTTATGTGATTTTTTTTTCGGACCCCCCATACAGTGTATTGGGGGGTGTTCAGTTTATGATCAATTTCATGGTCATGATTATTATCGCTGTTTGCGCTGTACTTGCATCCTCGTACATTTACTTCCTCCTGCAAATGTTCCTCACGATAACAAAATGCCCCGAGTGCGGACGGATTATGCAAAAGGTTTTGTACACGGAATCATCAGAAGAGAAATCGTATCAGATCCATTATGAATGCCGTTTTTGTCAAGGAAAACGCATCCGTCCAATCCATCGCGGGAAGAAATTAACGATGTATCCGTGAGGAAAACGGGGGATTCTGATGATAAGGGCAGGGTGGTAGCCTAGGCCTTTGGGAAAGGAGGAAGTATCGGTGAAAAGCGTATGGCAACGAGCGTTTATAATCATAGTATTTTTACTTCTCGCCAACACAGGAACCTATGCTGCTGCACCGACCGTCTCAACTCCCCTACCGATTCCCCGCGAACCTGACCACTGGCAAGGCGAAGTACTTGTGACCGTACAACCCGCAATGATGCTTCAACTAAAAGACACAAAAGCATTTCGCCAAAAATTAATCCGTTCTGCTTTAGTCTTAAGTGAAACGAAAAGACGTTCGCAAGCCGCCTCACTGGATAAACCCCATACATTTTTTTGTGCTGGTTTCGTTCAGCAATTATATCGCTCGTGTGGAATATGGATACCCGCACATTCTGTATATGCGCTCTCCCGATATGGAATCCGCCTACAAGACCCAAAACATCTGAATACAGGTGACCTCGTTTTCTTCAGTCAAGCGAATCGAGCTACGGAGGTTGGACATGTTGGCGTTTATCTAGAAAAAGGGCAAGTTCTGCATCCTGATGACAAAAACGGCACTTTTGTCAAAGTCAGTCTTCATGATCCAGTCATCCAGAAACGTATGTTATTCGCTACAAGAATTGTTCATTGATAGTTATACCGTTTCCAATTGACGTTTTTACTATTCGATTGTGTCGTGATGGAGTGGAAAAAAGGGCGGTTCACCCCGCTCTTTTATTTTGCGTAATCATGAGTTTCAGATGGACGGGATGTGAATCATCGAGCATATGAATCGCTTTTGTTTCCTTCCTTTTTGGGATGGGGTGTATGCATTGCGCGTAAAAGCGACTTTGAAGGTCGTCTCGCAACATATGATTATGATTCCATGCGAGACGACCTTCACGGAGCATAAGCGCAATGCATATACCCGCTGAGACGACCTCCACGGAGCGCGAACGCAAAACATACGCCCTTCAAACTAAAGGTCGTTTCCGCAACATTTGTTTATAATGCGGGCGGAACGACCTTCATCGAACCCAAGCGCAAAGTGATACATCCAACCAGGCACTATCGGAAAGTTTGATCAAGTCCATATTTGTGTGTAAATTTGCCCTCGGTTAGATTGGCCCCCTTCCGTCCCGCGAAGGGGGAGACGCAGGGAGCACGCCCCCTGCACCCCGTCACTCGCCGTGTGGCAGACCCGGCAAGGCATGCCGGGCTGCTCTGAAGTGTCTTTCCATCAAGCCTGTCAAGGCTAAATGGAACGCTTCGCGGCCTTGACAGGCTACGAGGCGTGCGTCAGCCGATGCGGGTCACTTTGCTATTCATTTGGGCGGTTCTGGATTCCCGCCACTCCAGATATTCGGCCATATCCAGATACTTTCTGCCGCTGGCCCATTTCTCATCCACTTCCATGAGCAAGGTACCGATCAGACGTAAAGCCGACTCCCGATTCGGAAAGATCCGAATCACTCGTTCACGGCGGCGGATCTCCTCGTTGAGACGTTCCAGACCATTCGTCCGCAGCCGTTTGCGATATTTCTCCGGCAAATGGAGGACGGCTGTTGCGTCTTCAAAACCGGCTTCCAGCGTCGCCATCGCTTTGGGAGCTTTCGTTTCGTAAGCTTCGAGCACCTGATTCAGGAGCACTCGTGCAGTGTCCATATCCGGGGCATCCAAAATCCCCCGCACCCGTCGATAAACCTCGTCTTGCAACGCTTTTGGTGTAGCATCCAGAATGTTGCGCACGAAGTGCGTCTGGTATCGCTGCCAGGTAACACCTTGGAAATGCTTGCGAATGGCCCGAACTAATCCCCCATGGTCATCCGACACCATTACTAATAAAAAAATTGTTAAAACGGATAACCCCCAGATGGTTAGTAGAATAATTTTTCCCCATTTTTTTAATTTACTCATATCAATTCCTCCCTTTCCTAGAAAACTACGAATAAGGGAGGCCTAGGTTACAAAATTATCCTGAATTATCATTCGGCCACATTCTCTTCCCCTTTTCTCCTTCCGGACCCAAAACCGTCCGCGAACAGCCAGACATTTACGACGAGTTTGACCGGTACGAATTGATTGACTACGTGCGGTACGAACTAAAACCGTCTCCCACGGTGAAACACCAGAAGCTGCTCATCGAGCTATGCCAGCGTTTGTACGCGTCCTGTTATCCCAACGGAGTGCTCCTCACCCCTCCACTGGATGTCTACTTCGACGAAGGAAACCTGTTTCAACCCGATTTGATCTTCATCACTGATGAAAACGCGAAAATCATCAAAGAAGCGCGAATTGAATGAGCTCCCGATCTGGTTGCGGAAATCTTGTCGCCAAGTACCAGCGTCAACGACAAAATTCGCAAGAAAGCGCAGTATGAACGCTTCGGGGTGAAGGAATACTGGGTGGTCGACCCGGTCCATCTGCTCGTCGACCAGTTTGTGCTGGAAGAGGGAAAGTACTTGCTGCACGCGACATTCGGCGATGGCGATACGCTGATCTCTGAACCATTCCTCTGCGTCTGCATCGATCTGGGGGAGGTATTTGCCAAATTGTAAGAACAGCAGCCAAGTCCGTGTTCCTGCTGCAATCGTTCTGACACTCCGACCATTTATCCCAGAAAGAAAGCGGGCATTGCACGCTGTGCACGCCCTCTATCGATCAAAAATCTAGCTCATCTTCCAGTACTTCGATTGCACTTCCTTCACACGGTCGACATATTCCTTTTGTATGTCATACAACACATCCGTGGGAATCGTGTGCATCGCAGGCGCAAACGGGTCTTCGACGGCGGTTCGGATTCCGCTCATTTCTTCCACGATGGCATGCGAGCAGAAGGGTACGTAAGGAGCACTGTATCCGCCTTCATGGCAGGCGACCAGACGTCCGTTGCAATGCGTGTCGGCCAGCTCCAGCATAAAGGATGCGATCCTTCGAAAACCTTCCGCTGTCACCATCATGCGGGCAAGCGGATCAAACAGGCTCGGGTCTTGTCCGGCAGAGATCAGGATGAGTTGCGGTTTAAACTGGTCGGCGATGGGCCGGACAAGCGTCTCCAACGCGTACATATAGCCTGCGTTTCCGGTTCCGGCCGGCAACGGAATGTTCACGTTGTACCCTTCTCCCCTACCTTCTCCCACATGTTCGGCAAGGCCCCTTCCCGGAGGGTAGTTCAGTTCTTGATGAAGCGAGATAAACAGGACGTTCGGATTGTCGTAAAAGGCGCTCTCCGTGCCGTTGCCGTGATGCACATCCCAGTCCAAAACGAGGATTCTCTCCAGGTTATAGGTTTTTTGCGCGTACTTGGCGGCGATGGCCACATTGTTAAAGAGGCAAAAACCCATGCCCAGGCTTTTTTCGGCATGGTGGCCGGGCGGACGAGTGAGAGCGTACGCGTTGTCAACTTGTCCTTTCATCACCGCATCGACAGCCGTAATCGCTCCCCCTGTTGAAAGCACGGCAATTTCGTAAGATCCGGAGCCAACTAATGCCAGTTCACCGGCATCACCGCCGGTTGTATCGCTCAAATGTTTTACTTTTTCTACGTAATCCGGCGTATGGTACAACTGAATTTCTTCTCGTGTGGCCGGACGCGGGGCAATCTGGACCAGCTTGGCCATCAGACCGCTTCGTTCAAGCAAATTCTTAAACCGCCGCTTGGTTGCCGGATTTTCGGAATGAACGTCGGTTTCCACCCAACCACCGGGCGGAAGGAACAAGGCGCCGTTGCCCGTATCATGCCAGAAATAACTTTCATCACAAACAAATCCTGTTTTTCTCATTGACCATACCTCCCAAAGTTGATTTTTTAAATAATGAATATTGTGACGACTCTGCTGGATTTTTGTGCAACTCGTTTTTTATAATTATGGCAGGAGGGATAAGAGCCACCAATTACCCGAAAGGATGATTTTGGCCCGTCGTTCCTTCGACATCATTGTGTGATAGGGGTCATATTATGCGATTGTCAAAAAGAGAGTACGAGGATATTTTCCGCTTTTTTGATGAGATTCGCGTTTCGGCTCCGTTTTTCCGAAAAAAAGTACAGAAGTCATTGGCGGACCGGTTTGGCTATAACCACACTATTTTTTGGCTGGCCGACGACCAGGGAAACCTCTACAGTCCGGAAACAATCAACCTTCCCGATCAAGTGCTTGTCGATTACGTAGAGTGTTTCTTTCAGCACGATCCGCTCCATCCGAAAAATCAGTGGGGCACGTTCTTCGATCGCCCGGCCTTGCGTATCGATGATGTCACATCGCTGACCGAGTACGAAAAAACGGATTACTTCTCGATGTTTATGTGCAAGCACCGCTTCTACCACGAAATGGTCGTCTATCTCATGGACAGGGGAAAACTTTGCGGCGTTATGGGGATGGCCCGTTCCCGAAAAGAGAAGGCTTTTTCTGAAAAAGATTGTAAGCGCTTAACAATGCTGTCAGCTCATCTCGGTCACCTGCTGGCCAATCACATTCGCCTGGAAGATGCGAGTTTCCAAAAGAAATTGTTGGAGGCGCGGACCAACGTCTCGACGATCGGACTGATTCTCATTGATCGGGATGGGCGCATCCGGTTTGTAAATGAGGCTGCCAGAGAAATTTGTGCTGAATTCATGAGCTGTTCGGGTGAAGCTGAGGAATTTTTAAGCCGGTTTGTCTATGCCAAACCCGAATGGCAAATGGGACTAGCTGTCCCGCTCGTTTCCTCGAAACAGAAACGGTGGTCCGTCCAAGTGATTCATGGAATAGAGGGAATACTCGGAGACCACCGGTGTCAATACGCCATATATCTGCTGCCCGACACGAAAGGGCAAGATAGGGGAGAGGCGGGGGAAAGGCTGTCGGAGCGCGAATTGGACATATGCGAACTGATTGCAAAGGGATGCACAAACTTGGAGATTGCCAATGAACTCTGTATTAGCATTAACACCGTCAAGAAACATCTACAGAATATCTATGAAAAGCTCGGCGTCAACAATCGAACCAGTCTCCTCTACGAGTTGAGACGCTGAGGCCAAGAGTCAACCTTTGAGGACGCATCCTGCGCACCGACAATCATTTCCTTTTCAAATAATATGTTAATTCCTTTTCTATATTAAGATTTTTAATTTTTCTAGACAGGGTAGATTCATCCATACCGTCTACCAATACATGAGTGATGACTCGCCTTAATGCACGTTCGGTATACTCTCCTGTTTCCGGGTCCCATTCGCGTAGTATCAGTCCATCCCCAACTTTGAAGCCCGATCGTTCTTCCTGATCTCAGCTTTCTTTCGCTTTCCTTAACAGCTTGGAAGTATTCAGGCCATGTCTTTAATTGATGAACCGTCACGTCCATTGACTTTCCTCCCAATTGACAAAAGTAATGTTGTGTTAAAACACGTACACACACTAAAAATTTCATTTGAATTTTTAGTAAGAAGGAATTTGTCAACAGCCTGTCAAATGATTCATAATTGAAGGAGTTGATCTATTTGGAAAATAAAATGTTTAAACTTGGTGAGTATAGATTGCTTGCTAATGAAATCCTTAGTTACAACGTATCACCAGAAACAGGAGATGTAGTTTATTGGACAAACAAAAAATCGGAACAGTGGACGGTCGAGAGAATCCCCCTCGATTAGAGAAATAAATTAGCCAATACGAGTCACTTTAGACACTGCTTTTGTTGCCTGAGTTTCTCGCCATACCATATACTCTGCCATATCGAGATACTTTTTGCCGCTTGCCCATTTTTCGTCTATCCATAAGCAAAGCCCCGATCAGGCGAATAACAGATTCACGGTTAGGAAAAATGCGAATGACACGTTCTCGTCGGCGAATTTCTTCGTTGAGTCGCTCCATGCCATTTGTTGTCCGAAGGCGTTTACGGTACTTTTCGGGGAGCAGAAGAACGGCTGGATCAAGTCCATATTTGTGTGTAAAATCCCTCGGCCATATGAAGCCTAGCGAATATGAGTCACTTTGGAAACTTTTCTTTCTTGTACTTGAATTTTCTGCCAGGCTAGATACTCGGACATATCAAGATACTTCTTACCACTCGCCCACTTCTCATCGATCTCCATGAGCAAAGCACCGATGAGACGAACGACGGATTCCCTGTTGGGGAAGATGCGAATGACTCGTTCACGCCGTCGAATCTCCTCATTAAGCCGTTCCATTCCGTTCGTTGTTCGCAGGCGTTTTCGGTATCTTTCTGGCAGCATGAGGACTGCTGTCGCATCTTCAAAACCGGCTTCCAGAATCCTCATGGCTTTGGCAGCCTTGTTCTCGTAAGATTTCAGTACCTGCTCAAGAAGCAATCGAGCGGTATCCATATCCGGTGCATCCAGAATCGCTCTTACACGTGGATACAGTTCCTCCTGCAACGCTTTAGGAGTCGCGTCTAGGATATTCCGCATGAAATGGGTCTGACACCGCTGCCAAGTGACACCCTGAAAGTGGTTGCGTACAGCACGAACCAAGCCACCATGATGATCAGACACAATCAAGTCCACTCCACGCAAATCACGGCTCTTCAACCAAGCAAAAAACTCACTCCAGCTCGCTTCCGACTCGCTGTCTCCAAGCATCAGTCCGAGGATTTCACGGTGGCCGTCTGTATTCACTCCATAAGCCAACATAACGCCTCGAGCACGGACACGGCCTTCTTCACGAACCTTCAATACGAGGGCATCGACAATGACAAACGGATAACGAGAATCGCGGAGACTCCGATTGTTCCAAGCGTTCACCACGGGATCCAGACGCTTGCAGAGTTCGGACACAGTAGACTTGGAAAACTCCGTACCACACAATTCTTCCGTAATCTGGGTCACTTTGCGGGTCGAAACACCATTTACGACCATCTCCATCAAGGCCAAGACAAGAGCTTGTTCGCTACGTTGGTATCGGACGAACAACTCTGTAGAGAATTTACCGTTACGGATACGAGGAACTCGAAGAGTGATCGTTCCCACACGGGTTGTGAGTTGGTGAGGGTAGGCACCATTTCGATAACCTTGACGATCTTCCGTCCGCTCATAGGGCTCTGCAGCCAATTGTTCGCTCGCTTGAGCCTGCAATACTTGGTTCAATACGGATTCTAACAACGCAGCCACCCCGGTATCCTGTGAATTCCCCAAAAATAACTGCTGCAAAAGCTTGGAATCTACGGTAATCTGGTATTGAGCCATAACAAAAACTCCTCTCCTAGAATGGTGTCCGCAAACTTCATTCTAACCGAGGGTTTTTGACAATGGCTCTCTTATTTTTCAGAGAGGTTTCGTTTTTACACAATTATACGGACTCAACTGAAAGTTTGGCTGGACCAACTTCAGTTGAGGGGTCGATGCTTGGTTGACCAATAATTACCAGACAATTATTTTGAAAAAAAAGATTGACGAACAATAGAATTTATGATAGTTTAATAAAGTGTTGATGAGCCATTAGCTCAGTTGGTAGAGCACCTGACTTTTAATCAGGGTGTCGAAGGTTCGAGTCCTTCATGGCTCACCAGATATGCGGAAGTAGCTCAGTGGTAGAGCATCGCCTTGCCAAGGCGAGGGCCGCGGGTTCGAGTCCCGTCTTCCGCTCCATAAAAATTATATGCGGTCGTGGCGGAATCGGCAGACGCGCACGTTTGAGGGGCGTGTGGGTTATCCCGTGGAGGTTCAAGTCCTCTCGACCGCACCAAATATATACAAAACACATTGAGAAGTGTTGGGTAATTTATGGCAGCAGTCTTGAAAGACTGCTTTTTTATTTTTTGTACGAAAATACACTCGTATTGATAACGCAATATATGAAGCTTCATTGTTTACTGGATTGCGCCACTCATGCAAAGAATCGATGGGGATGTTCATTGATCATGAATTACCGATAAATAGAAGAGAAACATTACTTAAAGATTCGATTCATACATACAAAGATCTTGGAGTGGAAACAGGTTAAATGAAATGTAAATAATGCTTGACCACATCATTTTAAGGCAGTATACTATTCATGTGTGAAGGAACTCGGCTATTGATGAGAACACTTCCTACGGTGTGGAAAATCCTACTTTGTCCCTTTATGCGATCATGTGAAATCAACAGACGTACACGTTATAGGGGCAAAAGGGTTTACCTAGGAGGTCAAATCCTTTCAACTGGCAATACCATATTCAAACCACACGGAGAGGTGGTCGAGTGGTTTAAGGCAGCGGTCTTGAAAACCGCCGTAGTCGTGAGGCTACCGTGGGTTCGAATCCCACCCTCTCCGCCATAGTAAATATGCCGCTGTTATGCGGATTTTAAAGCATAACGTCTTTGTCGCAGAAATGCGTGCAAAGGCGTTTTTTCGTTTTCGTGACCGTTGCACTACGATAGCACAACGAGGGCAGAAAGCGAGGGCATTTACGATGACTAAAACGGCTAAAGGACAAGGAAAGCGAGGACATCGGAAAACAAATATCGCGGTACCGCAGATGGTCTTAGACCGTTTGACTACAGACGATTTAAATTTGACGCTTAAGACCGATGGAGTAGACGGTTTTAAGACCGCAGGAGGCAAGGGAAAGACACTCACGCTCGACGATATATTTAATCGTTATTATACCGCTAGGAAAGCGGCAGGAGCGGCGAATCGTACGTTAGAGGATTACGTCAAACATATGCGATGGCTACGGCTGTTTATGGCTCTGAACTACAACGGTCTTGACAATTTTGTGCCAAATCGTAAGGTCATCCGTGACTGGATATCTCATATGATGACTGTGCAAAAGCTGAAACCATCAACGATAAATATACGGCTACGGACTGTAAAGGCGATGTTTAACTGGGCGAAAGCCGAAGGACTACTCGAAGAATCGCCGTTTGAGAATATTGAGTTACTCAAAGTACCGGAGGAAGAATTTAACGTATTAAGCAAGCAACAGGAGCGAAGACTTCTCGGTGTCTGCGACCTGAACACGATAATCGGTATCCGAGACGCTCTCCTAATATCGTTTCTGCTTGATACGGGCGTACGCATCGGAGAGTGTCTTAATATCCACGTATCGGACGTAAATCTAACGAATCGGTCGGTACTTGTTCGTGGCGAATCCGCTAAGACTCGGAAAGCACGTACGGTCTATTTCGGGAATCGGACGCAGAAATTGCTTATGGCATATCTACAATGGCACGAACAAGCCGCAGAAGCTCCGAATCTCTTTGTAAATGAATACGGCACTCCTCTAATTAAGGACTGGGCATCGAAACGTATTCATTACCTCGGGGACAAAGCAGGCATAAAGGGCGTACGAGTATCGCCGCACACACTACGCCATACATTCGCTACTTGCTACATAAAGGCAACGGGAGACCCGTTTAGCTTGCGGAGGCTTCTCGGGCATAGCACCATGGAGATGGTAAACCGCTACGTAAACCAAAATACGGATGATGTCAGAAAGCAGTATCAAAAGTCACTAGTGTTGCATTAATTAATTCAGAATATTCTTCTATTATTTTTTTCATCTCTTAAATAAAAAAATCCTTTACAATGGAGAGGTCAGGTAGTCCTGTCCAAATCCATTGAAAGGAAATACACTTATGGACAAGGATAAGGATACCCTACTTTCGGCATTTGGTAAATGGGTTGAACCACTTTTTCAGTGTAATTTTCAAGAAAAAGTAGATCAAAACCAACAAGATAAATACGCTAAGAAGCTTACTACGAAATCTTACGTCCTGTTATTTCTGCACGCCATCTTGCAAAAACGTGAAAGTTTACGTGCCGTTGCGGCAGATATCTTGAATCCTCATATGCAAGAATTCTTGCAATTAGATTCCATCAGCTATTCGCAACTTTCACGGAAACACCGTCAGGTGGATACCGATCTACTCGCTCATCTGTTTTTTTCTTTAGTTGGAAAAATCCAATGCATGGCTGCTAACCCTGCCGGGCGGAAGCCATACAAAATCATAGACTCAACTACGATCAGTTTATGTTTATCAAAATACCGCTGGGCGAGCTTTCGGAAAACCAAAGCGGGAATAAAAATCCACGTGAGCTTGGCATTTGTCGATCATGATGAAGTCTATCCTGAACAGATTCGTCTAACGACGGCGAAGCCTAATGACATCACACAAATGGATTCCTTGATTGATGATTCGGAAGCCATCTATGTGTTTGATCGTGGTTATGTCGATTACAAGAAATTTGATGATTATTGCCGTAGGGGAATAGGCTTTGTTACCCGTTTGAAGGACAATGCAACGTTCTACCTTCTGGAATCTCAAGTGCTTCATGAGAGTCCTGTCCTTGCGGACACAAAAGTGTTGCTAGGATCCCCTCAAAAGCCCATGGATCACGTACTTCGACTGGTCGAGGCAAAGGATTCACAGGGCAATGACATAAGAATTATTACCAACTGTTTTGATTTGTCAGCAGAAGAGATCAGTGACATATATCGTACACGATGGGCAATCGAATTGTTTTTTAAATGGATGAAACAACATTTGAGAATCAAAACGTTTTATGGTCTCTCCGAAACGGCGGTTTGGAACCAAGTGTATCTTGCTTTGATCACCTATTGTCTGATGATTCTAATGAAGATGCAAATTCAAACTACCAAAAGCTTATTGGAGTTGCTTCGAAGTCTAAAGGCCTTCTTATGGTGCGATTACATAGAATGGTTCAAGTACAATAGATCATCGAAAAAAAGGCGAAGGTAAGAGATCTCAGCAATGAATCGGCATGCCAGAATACAGGACAGTAACGGAACCCTTTCTTTTTAGAATATACATATTATACCAAATGGGCGGGGCTACCTTTAACGTGCTCTGTCCTTATTTTGTTAAAATAGCATTAGATTAAAACGCAGAAAATTCAGTTATAATTTATGCAACACTAGTGATCAAAAGTTTGCGGAGACAGCATTTTAAATCATCATTAAACAGACGGCAAAAGGCGAGGTACCATTGAACAGTATCTAGCCCGAGCTGTCTTTTTTTGTACATACGATTACGAGGTATAACGATGTAAACGCCTATTGCCAAATACGGCAAGGTTAAAAATCACCTTAAAATCTCGCTAAATCGCCGTCTTTCTCCGTTTCACTAGGTGAAATAGTTTATCCCGCAAGTCTACGATAGTTTACATTTTTGCGTTTTTTAGGGGGTCTAAGGACGGGAGCATTAGCGGTTTACAGGCGTACAGGCTCATACGTTTTCGAGAATTAGAGGGCTTATCGCATCGGAGACTACGCCATATTTGCGATTACAACCGCACGCCGCTCCTGCCGAGGACGGCTCCCAAAACTCGGGGGGTCTCGCATCGGTTACCACACATGCCGCAGCGAATCCAACCACTAGCCGTGTTCTATCGTGTCCCAATAACGCCGATTCTATAATCTGCGAGTGCCTGTTTCAAAAACCTTCGTTTATGAGCCTTTTTGAAACGAGATACTTTTATCGCACTCTTTGCCCTTAAAACAGTTTCAAAAACCGTCTCAAAAACTACGTTGCAAAAACGTACGTTTATGATACGATAGTGATACACCAAGCAACGAAGGAGACGGCACGATGAAAATCGGTTACGCACGAGTATCGACCGCAGACCAATCGCTAGATATGCAGCTCGACGCATTGAAAGAGGCGGGATGCGACCGCATCTATACCGAGAAGGCTAGCGGAGCTAAAGACGACCGCCAAGAGCTGGAAAGGGCGTTGGATGCGTTAAGGGCAGGCGATATTTTCGTGGTCTACAAGCTAGACCGACTCGCACGCTCCACAAAGAAGCTCATCGAGGTTTACGAACGCCTAAACGACCTAGGAGTCGAACTCGTGAGTATCTGCGATGGATTAGATACGACAACGTCGACAGGTCGGGCGATGTTCAAGATGATAGGAGTTATCGCAGAGCTAGAGCGTGAGATGATTGTAGAGCGAACGAAAGCAGGTCTAGAATCTGCGAGGGCTAGAGGGCGTATCGGAGGCAGGCCCCGAACCGACAAACGCAAGCTCGCACAAGCGATGAAGCTCTACGATAGCGGCGTAGTCGTCGCGGAGATTACGCAGCTTACAGGCGTTACGAAGGCGACTCTTTACAGAGCCTTAAAGGAACGAAAGCAAAGCGAGGCAAAGGGCGTTTAGAACGTCCTTTTTTCATTTCAAGACCGCAAGCTCGGGCGGCACAGGTCGACACGAGTAGGCACGTTAGACCGCAAGTAACCACACGCACCGAGACCGCAGAAATTAGCGTATAACCGCTCTGTCTATGCGGTCAAGGGTCGTATTCCGCAGTTTCAATTTGCAGAAAAACGCGGCGGTGACGTATTTATGATTGTTGCATATTCATACGCAAGTTGTGTGCTACACTTATTGCAGTTTAGGGCAGAATAGCGACATAAGCTCCCTGTAACTTTCCAAGCCAGGTCTGCTTGACTGTCAGCTGAACGAAAAATTGATGAGGGGTGTGTTCCTTGATGACAAATAGTAGAATGAATCCAAAGGTTGATGAATTTTTAAGTAAAGCTAAAAAATGGAAGGAAGAATATGAGAAGTTGAGAAATATCGTTCTTGACTGTGAGCTGACCGAAGAATTTAAGTGGATGCATCCTTGTTACACGTTTGAGAAAAAAAACATAGTTTTAATACATGGATTTAAAGAATATTGTGCGCTTCTGTTTTTCAAAGGTGCCTTGTTACAGGATGCCCATGGGATTCTAATCCAACAAACGGAGAATGTACAGGCGGCGCGCCAGATTCGGTTCACCAATGTTCAAGAAATAGTTGAAATGGAAACCATCTTGAAAGCCTATATTTATGAAGCCATTGAAGTTGAAAAAGCCGGTTTGGAAGTGAATTTTAAAAAGAATACAGACTTCATAATTCCTGTAGAACTTCAAAATAAATTCGATGAAATCCCTGCCTTGAAAACTGCTTTTGAAGCATTGACGCCGGGACGGCAAAGAGCATACATTCTTTATTTTTCTGAACCCAAACAATCCAAAACTCGACAGTCAAGGGTTGAAAAATGTATGCAGCAAATTCTCAATGGAAAGGGATTAAATGATTAGTATATTCTCCTTGAACTAACGGGGGCGTTAGTTTACGACACCCGACCAATCCTGCATTAGTATGCAAAAACGCGGTATATCGGAACGCCGCGTTTTTCTGCATCTTTAAGTTGCGGAAAACAAAGGGTGTCGGTATAGCTCTCGGCATAAGCCGCAGAGACAGGCGGGAAGAAAGCGGTGCGGTAACGGTATCCAAACGTGACCTATCCGAAGCGGGCGGCAGACATAGCCGCAGTACATGGGTATACCAGACGGCACAAGCTATAGGCACGCCAGCGGCCAGACATCGAAAAGCGTAACGGCTCTCACTCGGGAAGCATGTCGTATGCGGTCTCTAACGGCTCACATCGGCTCGGTAAGAGCAGCGACAATGAAGGTCATCGAGTCGAGGCAGTTGACAACCGAGGCTCCGAACGGAGGGAAGGCGGTTTAAGATGCGGAACAAGTGTATACCCCCCAAGCCGCCCATGCGACCGCTTGCGACTGCGTACCGCACATAGCTAACAATTTTTTGGACCCGAGGGGGTAAACCGTACATAGCGGGGCCACGAAATTGACCGCCAACAACCGAACGCAGATAACCGACAACGCTCCGACAACATCGATACGGTGTGCCTCTCGAAAGTAAGTCGACCGACAGCGTATGCCAATACCGTCTCCATTTCGCATCTAATTTTCAGTCACTGACTAGCCTCGCCGCCTATGCAGATATCGACTGTAAAGCTGCACAGTGAGGGTTAGCCTTACCTGCACAATACAGGATAGACCTTACCTGAACAGTGAGGGTATAAAACAAAGCAATATATAAACAGAGAAAGATAATCAAAGAAAAAAGATACCGAGCCTTTATAGGCTCGGCAGCTAGATCAAGTCCGAATTTGTGTGTAAAATCCCCTCTTTGGTAGAACAGGTCGCCTAGCGAAGATGGTGTACCTTGGAAGCCTGTTTCAAAGTCTCTTTCTGTACTTTACGCCAATCCCAGTACTCAGTCATGTCCAGGTAGCGACGGCCCGTACTCCACTTCTCATCCATCTCCATCAGCAACGCACCAAGCAGCCGTAAGGCGGACTCTCGATTGGGAAAGATGCGGATCACCCGCTCGCGTCGACGGATTTCTTCGTTCAGGAGCTCCTGGCCATTGGTTGTGCGTAATCGCTTGCGATAACGTTCTGGAAGCTCCAATACAGCTGTCACATCGTCAAATCCTTCTTCAAGCACCCGCATAGCACGTGGAGCTTTTTCGTAATAGTCTTCGATCACCTGGTTCAGTAAGACTCTCGCCGTTTTTAAGTCAGGAGCGTCAAGAATCGCTCTTACACGCCCATAGACATCCCCTTGTAGGGACTTGGGTGTAGCATCCAGTAAGTTACGCATAAAATGAGTTTGACAACGTTGCCACGTACATCCCTGAAATTGCGCTTTTACGGCATTTACCAACCCACTATGGCTGTCCGAGACGACGATATCCACGCCTCGCAAGTCTCTGCTTTTGAGCCATGAAAAGAACTCTGTCCAGCTTGCTTCCGATTCGCTGTCTCCAAGCATCAGCCCCAGGATTTCACGATATCCTTCTTCGTTAATGCCCGTTGCGATCATGACACTCCGAGAACGCACACGTCCCTCTTCCCGGATTTTTAAAACCATGGCATCCACGATGAGAAAGGGATACGTATGCTCTCTAAGGTTCCGATTGTTCCAGGCATGTACAATGGGATCCAGGCGTTTACACAAGTCCGACACCGTTGATTTTGAGAACTCTGTTCCACACAATTCCTCCGTAATTTTGGCTACCTTACGGGTGGAGACCCCATTGACCACCATTTCCATTAAGGCTAAGACGAGAGCTTGTTCACTCCGCTGATAGCGCATGAAAAGGTCTGTAGAGAATTGACCATTCCGGAGTCTTGGAACGCGAAGCGTGAGCGTCCCTACTCGTGTAGTGAGAGTATGGGGGAGTGTACCATTCCGGTATCCTTGACGTTCTTCGGTACGCTCATACGGAGCTGCTTTCAGCTGTTCTGTAACCTGGGCCTGAAGGACCTGATTCAATACTTGCTCGATTAATCGAGCTACCGCTTCATCCCTCTGAAATAAACCGTGCAAAATTTCATCATTTAGGTTAATCTGATATTGAGCCATTTTCCATTCCTCCTTAGTAGATTAGTCGCCAACCTTATTCTACCAAAGAGGAAGCGAAATGGCTCAATTTTTGCTAGATTACTGAACCATTTTTACACAGTATATCGGACTCAACTTATCGGGTAATCGGTTCGCCAATATTGCACCTATCTCTCCAAGGAAACCACCAATAACAAAAGGAATGGCGGTTTTTGACTTGTCAGCATTCGGTTTTACGTAATACCATGCGTCCCATATGCAATAAGCATAAAATCCAGGGTAAAATAACAAGTATTCAAAATTGGCCGCCTCGACAGCTTGTTGATGTAATCCGTTAAAATCAAGGTGAATGGCTTGGCTTATTTTTCCTAATATATTATCAAAGTGTTCAACGATTAAAAAGAAGACACCTTTCGTGAACTGACCATTATATATTTGCCCAAATCCAGGCATCAGCATTGAAAATAAAGCGGCAATGTTTCTCATCGTTATCCCATCGGTTCTGTCCGCGTAAGTAATAATGGTTTGTTAAATTTAGGTTTTACTTAATATTTCCTTATAAGCTGTTCAGTATGCATATGAGGTTTCGGTCTGAAGTTCAACCGCCTCCGCTTCTATCATGGGCATCGTGTACATCAGATTTCAGCGTTAAAATATGTCATTCATCTGTCTCCGTTTGACTTCTTATTCAATATTGTAATTATGAAAATCGTAAAGGAGCTGAGTTTATGGACTGGAATTTGTATATGTCAAGACGAGAAGCTGAGTCTGAGGTCGAGAGACGTGAGCGAGAGGCTGAGTCTGAGATTGAGAGACTCGAGAGAGAGTTTGAGTCTGAGGGCGAGAGACGCGAGAGAGAGTTTGAGTCTGAGGTTGAGAGACGTGAGCGAGAGACTGAGAGACGCGAGCGAGAGGCTGAGTCTGAGATTGAGAGACGTGAATCAGAGGCAGAGTCATGGAGACGTCGCCGTACCACAGGTCGTCGGTGATCGTCAAAGAATGCTTTTTTGATTTTGAGTAGAATTAACACAAATTCGAAAAGAGCTTTTCCGGCCAAGTGTCGGGGCTCGTACATATGCTCCAACCTCCCAACCGCCTCTGCTTCATCCTATACTTCACTTAATACACTCCACCGGATTATTCTTCACATTCCCGACGAGCGGAGATATCGGATATACTCTCATCTTCTCTGCAGGGTATGGTACTCAACATTCTCGCCTGAAGGCGATCAAGTTTCGGAAGAAAGGCAAGTCATACACGGTTTCGGAAAAAATCCCCTCTGTTTGAACTTATGGCCGATTATCCGTTTCTAAAAATGGATCGTTTGCATTCAATATAATGCAAACCAAATATCTCTTAGGGAGGTATATCTATCCATGAATTGCCCTCCGATCATGTGCCCACCTCGTTACCGCGTACGGAACTCATTTATTCCGCGTATGGTTCCTTATGTACACCCGATTGTTTATATCAATAGACATGTCGTGGTGAATGTTCCCCAACATTATTATGTACCCATGACAAGGAACGTGATCGTCGATCCAGGGTGTCCGGGTTATGCAGGCGTTCTCCGTCGACCCTATGTTTATTAAGTGACCATGATATTATAGCGTGTCCTGAAAGGCCCAAAATTGATGAACCTGATGAATGTAACGTTTTGAAAAGGGGGTAATATTATGTATGGAATATTTGGAACCTATACCCAATGGGCAGTGGTTTTTCTGATCATCTTTGTGTTGTTCTTCTTACTAGTTCCAGGATACGGAGCTGGAGCAGGAGGTTACTAATCCGGATAGTTTCTAAATAAGGACGTCCTTATTAAAGACGTATTTGACGGTCAACCTGTAAATCGGGTTGGCCGTTTTAATATTTTCCATTTTATGATGCTTTATTCGACTAAACAAATGACATAAAGGTACAGAACTTTCTTGATTCGCTACTTGTAAGCAAAGTACCGAAGTTACAAGGTCTACATGCTAATGTTTGAAATTGTTTATTCTTGATGAGATAAACTTGATTTTTATGTTTGAAAGTGTTTATAATCTAATTGTTAGTAATTTATAGATTATTCAATCAGAAGGAGTGTATCCATGTTCATAAAACCACGATTGAACCGGTTGTTTGCTTCGGACGGAAAATGTTTTGATGTGGCCATTGACCATGGTTTTTTTAATGAATATGCATTTCTGACAGGAATTGAATCGATCGAAAAAGCGGTTCAGGTAATTGTTGAAGCAAATCCTGACGCGATACAATTAAGCCCCGGACAGGCGAGAATTCTGCAAAAAATTCCTGGGAAACAAAAGCCGTCGCTTGTTTTGCGCACGGATGTGGCCAACGTTTATGGAAAAGAACTTCCACGCCATCTTTTCAGCCAGTTAATTGATCGGCCTGTGGAGCAAGCACTTGCTCTGGATGCTGCTTGTGTGGTTGTGAACCTGTTTTTATTGCCCGAGCAGCCTGAATTGTACCATCAATGTGTTGCAAACGTGACTCGATTGAAGTCTGAATGTGAGCGTTACGGGATGCCATTGATGGTGGAACCCCTCGTCATGCAGCCGAACGATCGAGGCGGCGGATACATGGTAGACGGAGATATTACGAAGATTATTCCGTTGGTTCGTCAAGCGGTTGAGTTGGGAGCCGATATTATCAAAGCGGACCCGTGTGATAACGTTGAAGAGTACTACAAAGTGATCGAAGCGGCATCGGGAGTGCCAGTTTTGCCAAGAGGTGGCGGAAAAGCGTCGGAAGAAGAGATTCTTACCCGAACCCATCAATTGATGCAGCAGGGTGCATCCGGTATTGTATATGGCCGAAACGTGGTTCAACATGAAAATCCCAACAAGATGACCCGAGCGTTTATGGCTATTGTACATGATGGAGCAACGGTTAATGAAGCATTGGGAATCTTGAGAGAGGGAGCACAAGCAAGATGACGCGCAGGAGGATTCGATTCGGTGTCATTGGATGCGGATTGATGGGACGCGAATTTGCGAGTGCGGCTTCGCGTTGGTTACATTTATTAGAACTGAATGTAGAACCGGTGATAACGGCGGTTTGTGACACGGATCCGGCAGCGATGGACTGGTTTAAACAAAATGTGCCTACCGTTCAATTTGTTACGAAAGATTACCATGATATATTGGCGAATCCGGAAATTGAGGCCATTTACTGTGCGGTTCCCCACAATTTGCATGAGAAGTTTTACATAGACATCATCCGTGCGGGCAAACATCTTTTGGGTGAAAAACCGTTTGGCATTGATTTAAAGGCTAATCAGGCAATTTTGCAGGCGCTGCAAGAAAATCCGCAAGTGGTTGTTCGTTGCTCTTCAGAGATTCCATTTTATCCGGGGGCTTATAAAGTGTTTCAATTTGTCCGTGAGGGGAGACTTGGCAGAATTATCGAAGTCGAGGCAGGTTTCTGGCACAGTAGCGATTTGGATCCCAACAAGCCGATTAACTGGAAACGGCAAATGGCCACCAATGGTGAATACGGATGCATGGGCGATCTTGGAATGTACGTCCTTCATTTGCCGTTACGTTTTGGTTGGAAACCCAACTCTGTCCGGGCTTTATTATCGAATCTGGTGACAGAACGGCCGAATCAAGAAGGTCAAATGGTTCCATGCGAAACTTGGGATAACGCGATTTTGGCATGTGATGTCCAAACGGATTCGGAAGAGTTCCCTATGGTGTTATCGATGAAGCGAATTGCACCCGGGCACGCGAATACATGGTTTCTCCGCATTCATGGAATGAATGGATCGATCGAGTACTCCACTCAAAATCCGAAGCAGGTAAAAATGATGGACTATTCATCGGGTGGGGAACAAGTGTGGACCGTTGTGGACGTTCCTTACCAAACTGCTTATCCTACGATCACCGGCGGAATTTTTGAATTCGGTTTCTCAGATTCCATTCTCCAGATGTGGGCGGCATTTTGCGATGAAATCGCGAACGGAACCGAAATGCACCAACCACTCCATTGTGTAACACCGGAAGAAACAGCTGTAAGCCACGCACTGTTTACCGCCGCGTTGCAATCCCAGAAAACGGGGGAGACGGTCAAATTGTCTTAAGGAGTGGAGGCGTATATGACATCGATTCAACCGGAAATCGTTGTCGCGGGACACATCTGTTTGGATGTGATCCCCGATTTGCCGGAGGGAAAGACACCCACCCAATTTTTTATTCCCGGGCGGTTGAACGAAGTCGGAGGTGTGACGATTTCAACAGGAGGAGCAGTCTCAAACACGGGATTGGGTCTGCATCGCTTGGGAGTGTCTACCCGCTTAATAGGGAAAGTCGGGGATGATGAGTTTGGGCGGGTGATCCTGGATTTATTGCGAAAAATGGATCCTGTATTGGCGGAAGGAATGATTGTGGCCCCAGGTGAAGACAGTTCCTACTCAATCGTCTTGAACTTGCCGGGAGTGGATCGGATTTTTCTCCATTATCCAGGGGCAAACCATACGTCTCAATCTGAGGACGTTCAATGTTACCGCTTACAAGGGGCGCGGATGTTTCACTTCGGATACCCTCCTATAATGAAAGAAATGTTCCGTGACAATGGCGAACAGCTTGTTGATCTGATGCGTAAAGTCAAGACTCAGGGACTTGTCACCTCGTTAGACATGGCGATGCCCGACGCGAATTCCGCTGCAGGCCAAGTGGATTGGCATGCTTTGTTACGTGCTTCATTAGCTTATGTCGATATTTTTCTGCCCAGTTTCGAAGAAACGATGTTTATGCTAAAAAGGGATCTGTATGAACAACTCCTGCATCAATCCGTTGAGGGACATGTCCTATCCCTTGTGAGTGAAAAGATGATTCAGGAATTGGCAGAAAGCCTGCTAGAAATGGGTTGCCCGATCATTGGGTTAAAACTGGGGGATTCGGGATTATATCTGCGAACGGGTACAGAAAGTAAAATCAAACAGATCAGTGATTTGCTTAGAATTCAAAGCGATTTGTGGGCAAACCGGGAATTATGGGTACCCTGCTATAAAACCCGTGTGGCAGGAACAACCGGGGCGGGGGATAGCACGATAGCCGGATTTCTTGCCGGACTTTTAAGAGGGCTGCCGCCGGAAAAAGTTTTGAACAGTGCGGTTGCTGTAGGAGCATGTTGCGTAGAAAGGATGGATTCTCTCAGCGGTCTTCTACATTGGGATAAAGTGCAGAAAAGAATTGCCGACGGTTGGGAACGCCTTCCGATTAACAGAAAGTTTTTGGGATGGGTTTGGGACAAAGAACACCAACTATGGATAGGTCCCAATGATTCGACTGTTAACAAGGGGTTTTAAGGATGTTTCTGCTTGGTATAGATATCGGTGGCACGAAAACAGCAGTTATCCTTGGCAAGGAGGAATCCGGCCAAGTGGAAATTATAGATCGCCGGGAGTTTCAAACGATATCCGGTAACGCTTATACCGAAACTATAAATAAAATTGAGAGTCTGGCCGATTCCTTAATCCGGCAACATGTTTCGGGAAGGAGAGATGTAGCCGCTTTGGGAATTAGTTGTGGAGGCCCGCTAGACAGCCGTAATGGAATGATTCTTTCACCGCCTAACCTGCCGGGGTGGAACCGTGTTCCGATCGTGGCTCATTTCCAACAAAAGTTTGGGATCCCGGCCGCGATTCAAAACGACGCTAACGCTTGTGCATTGGCGGAATGGAAGTGGGGAGCAGGAAAAGGCACAAAAAATATGATTTTTTTAACGTTCGGTACAGGGATGGGGGCAGGCCTGATTTTAAACGGACAGCTATACAGCGGTACCAATGACATGGCGGGAGAAGTCGGTCACATCCGTTTAGAAAAAAATGGTCCTGTTGGTTTTGGAAAACGCGGCTCATTTGAAGGTTTCTGCAGTGGAGGGGGAATTTCTCAATTAGCGAAAAACATTATATTGGAAAAGCAGCAGCAAGGGGAAGAAGTCTGGTGGTGCAAAACCTCGCAGGAGTTTGAAAAACTATCGGCAAAAACGGTGGCGGAAGCGTTACAGACTGGTGACCCGGTCGCCAAAGCGATCTATCAAGAGGTTGGTTACTATCTGGGAAGAGGATTGTCGATTCTAATCGACATTCTAAATCCGCAGAAAATTGTTTTGGGTAGTATTTATGTACGCCAGGAAGAAATTTTGGCGCCTATTGTTACGAAAGTGGTTGAATCTGAGGCGCTTTTTTATTCCAGGAAAGTATGCCAGATCGTCCCTGCCAGACTTGGTGAGCGATTGGGAGACTATGCAGCGTTGTCGGTCGCCTCTCATAAGGCAATGGAATCCACTATCAAGGGGTGAACAAGTATGAAAGCGAAGAGTGTAAGGATTTTTGATGAATTAATCCTTCGCCACCCCGCTTTGAACGAATGCCGTCAAGCTATTGAGGATGCTGCACAATTGTGGCTTGAGTGTTTTCGTAGCGGACGGAAATTATTGATTTGTGGCAATGGAGGCAGTGCGGCGGATGCAGAGCACATGGTTGGCGAACTGGTGAAAGGCTTCATGAGCAAACGTCCGCTGCCTGTTGAGGACCGTGATCGAATTTTCAGGGTGACGACCGACAACCCGTCAGTAGGCGGATACCTTGCAGATCATCTGCAATGCAGTTTTCCGGCAATTTCTTTGGTCAGCCAAAGCGCGTTTATGACCGCTTTTCATAATGATGTGGATCCGGAACTTGTTTTTGCTCAACAAGTATATGGATATGGGAATCCTGGAGATATTGTTGTCGGGTTAAGTACTTCCGGAAATTCGAAAAATGTGGTTTACGCAATGAAGGTGGCACAAGCATTTGGCATGAGAACGGTCGCTTTTACGGGGAAAAGCGGAGGGTATTTAAAAGAGATCGTGGATGTTTGCATTTGCGTTCCAGCGTCATCCACCCCTTTTATTCAGGAATACCATCTTCCGATTTATCATGCATTGTGCATGGTTATGGAAGTAGAAGAAGCTTGGAGAAAGATTTAGTACTTATCATGTTTGTTTTTGTATAAGTATTGTAGAAATAGATTGTTTTTCGTTTGAGAGTGATTAAAACGAGAATTATCAGAAATATTATAGATATTTAAATATTTTTTGACAAAATTTTTTAGAAACGTGAGGTAAGGAAATGCTCAATAACGCAAGGCAGGCTCAAATGAAACAGTATATACAGTCTAAGGGAACTGTCACCGTTCAGGATCTGATGGATCAATTTCATGTTTCTGACATGACAGTACGCCGCGATCTTAGTCACTTGGAGAATATTGGGCTGGTCAAGCGTGTCCATGGCGGTGCCATCTATCTGCCGGACAGGGACAAGGATATTCTGCTTTCCGTTCGCGAAGACAGTCAAAAACAAGAAAAAGAACGAATTGCAGAGAAAGCTTCCTCTCTTGTCAATGACGGGGACTCGGTTCTCTTGGATGCAGGAACTACGACTCTCGAAATCGCCAAAAAATTTCTCGGCAGAAAAAATATAACTGTTGTCACGAATGCAATTAATATCGCTTCGATTCTCTTGCAAAACCCCAATATTGAGATTGTAATGACCGGTGGGGATGTCCGTCATTCAACCCAATCTCTCGTAGGACACGCTACGGTTCAGTTTTTACAGGCACTTCGAGTGGATCATGCTTTTATCGGATGCAGCGGATTGTCTATGGAGCGAGGATTGATGAACTCGAATATGGCCGAGGGAGAAATAAAGAGAACCATGATGCAAATTGCCGAGAAAGTTTACGTTGTGGCAGATCATACGAAGTTTGAAGCTACATCTTTTAGTGTTTTTGCTTCATGGGAACGTGTGGATGCAATCATAACGACGGAGGAATTGGACAGCCAATATAAGGATCAGTTTGAAGCAAAACTGCGTCCGCATCTTATACTTGTGTAAAAAACAGGAGGGGCAGTTTTCATGACCGACCATGATCAAGCTGTAAAACGTACATTGGAATTTTTGAGAAAAGCAGGCATCGTTCTGACAGAAGAAGAACAACAAAAGATTGAGATTGCCGAGATGGGCCTGGGGCATTTGGAAGTTGAAGGATTGCAACTTTACACGTATGTCAACACAAGCCGTTATTGTGCGAAAGAATTGGTACTCTTCCCGAATCAGACTTGTCCGGAACATTTGCATCCGCCTGTGTTCGGGGAACCGGGTAAAGAGGAAACGTTCCGTTGCCGATGGGGAACTGTGTATCTATACGTCGACGGGGAGGCAACTGTGAATCCCAGTGTGAATCCTCCGAAGGGAAAAGAAGCTTATTATACAGTGCGTCATGAGATTATTCTTACACCGGGACAGCAATATACGATTCCTCCCAACACGAAACACTGGTTTCAAGCGGGTGATGAAGGAGCTGTTGTATCCGAATTCTCCAGCACCAGCCGCGATGAATATGATATCTTCACTGATCCAGCGATCAAGCGATCAGCCGGGTTAAACTGAGTGGTGGTGAAAGCGATTACATTTTTCCGGTTGCTAGTTTGTAGAAAAAACTCTATCAAATCCA
Organism: Collibacillus ludicampi; assembly: GCF_023705585.1. Lineage (NCBI taxonomy): Bacteria > Bacillati > Bacillota > Bacilli > Caryophanales > Alicyclobacillaceae > Collibacillus > Collibacillus ludicampi. The sequence goes on along the minus strand of NZ_BOQE01000001.1, from coordinate 244,441 downwards.
AAAAATTTTAGGGGGAGTTCGAATGAAAAAAGGATTAAAATTTTTTTCTGCGTTGGCAATGACATCCATGCTGCTTTTGACCGCATGTGGCGGCGGAGGAAATGATAAGCCGGCGGCTTCCGGAAGCGACCAGACAAGTGCCGAAAAGAAATTGAAAATTGGGTTAACTGTGGGTACTTTAAGCAATCCTTTCTTTGTTTCCATGTCAAAGGGAGCTGAAGAAGCGGCAAAGCAGATTAACGCAGAAGTTATAACCGTTAGCGGAGACTACGATTTGGCAAAGCAAACCGCTCAGATTGAAGATTTTATTACCAAAAAGGTAGATTTGATTCTCCTGAATGCGGTTGACTCGAAGGGGATTGCTGGGGCCGTTCAAGAGGCAAAAGCTGCCAACATTCCGGTTATTGCGGTTGACGTAGGAGCCGAAGGCGGAGTGGACGCGACAGTTACCTCTGATAACTATCAAGCTGGGAAAATAGTTGGTGAATATCTCGTAAAACGCTTAAATGGAAAAGGTAATGTCGTGATACTTGATGGTCCTCCGGTAACTGCTGTGATCGACCGTGTAAAAGGGTTTGAAGATGCCCTTAAAGGAACCGATATCAAGGTGATTGCGAAGCAAAATGGGGAAGGTTCGCGAGAGAAAGCGCTTAGCTTGATGGAGACCATCCTGCAAGCGAATCCCAAAGGAACAATCAATGCTGTATTCGGAATCAATGACCCGGAGGCACTTGGAGCAAAGATTGCAGCTGAACAGGCAGGTCGTGATAAGGAGTTCTTTATCGTTGGTGTCGATGGTGCCCCTGAAGCAGTGAAAACGCTGCAAGAGAAGAAGAGTTTCGCGGCAAGTGCGGCTCAACACCCGAATGAAATGATTAAAAAGGCTGTAGAGATCGGTTTGAAGATAAAAAAGGGAGAACAAGTTGAGAAAGTAGTCAAAGTTCCTGTCGAACTCGTTACTCAAGAGACAGTCGATAGTTATAAAGGTTGGTAGAAAGAAAGACCGATTAAAAGGGGTGCGGTTCTAAAGGAGGACCGCATTCAACTAATTTTTGACTTGAACATTGGTTCAAGGAGGGGAGATACATGCTGCAGACAGAAATAGTGCATGAACAAAATTCAACTGGGTCTCCGGTAATTCTTCGCATGACAGGTATCAGCAAGAGATTTCCCGGCGTGAAGGCTTTGGACAATGTACAGATTGAACTTTACAAGGGTGAGGTTCATGCTCTCATGGGGGAAAACGGTGCCGGAAAGTCAACTCTAATGAAAATTCTTTCAGGCGTTTACCTCCCCGACTCCGGAATGATTGAATACAAGGGGAAACAGGTTGTTTGGTCGAATCCTCTTGAAGCGAGAGCCAACGGCATAAGTGTGATACATCAGGAACTCAACCTTTCTCCGAATTTGACTATCGGTGAAAATATTTTAATGGGTACCAAATTGCCCAAAAACCGCTTTGGCATGATAAATTGGAAAGAAATTCACGAACGGGCTGATGCTCTTTTAAAGTCGATCGGTTCAGATTTGAATCCTCGTACCCTCGTTTCCTCTCTCAGTGTCGCGCAACAACAGATGGTTGAGATCGCCCGTTCCTTATCCTTTAAAGCAGAGGTTTTGATTATGGATGAACCAACGGCTACGCTCACGGATAAGGAAATCGACAAATTGTTCGGAATAATCAATGATCTCAAACAACAAGGTGTCGCTATTGTTTATATATCGCATCGTATGGATGAGATTTTTAAAGTGTCAGATCGTTGTACAGTACTGCGCGACGGGCAATGGATAGCAAGCATGCCGATCGGGGACACCAACCCAGAGCGTCTGGTACAGCTCATGGTGGGGCGCGAGCTTAAAGAGCTTTTCCAAAGACAGGACGTTCAGGTGAGCGTTCAGGATAAAAAACCGATTCTTGAAGTGAAGGGGATCTCGGATAAGAAGATTGTCAAAAATGTGGATCTCAAGGTCTATCCCGGTGAAGTTGTAGGGCTTGCGGGCTTGGTCGGGGCGGGGAGAACCGAATTGGTTCGTGCGATCTTTGGTTGTACGGAGCGAACCGGCGGTGAGATTTTTATTGAAGGTAAAAAGGTGAATATCAACTCCCCGGTCGATGCCATAGCCAATGGAATTGCACTTGTGCCCGAAAGCCGCAAGGAACAAGGACTCTTCCTTGAAATGTCCGTAAAAGAAAACATCCTTATGGCGGTACTCCGAAACTTCAGAAAGACTGGGATACTGCAGTGGAACACGATCAATAAAAGATCTCAGGAATATATTCAAAAACTTGGAATAAAAGTTTCGTCACCTGACCAAAAAGTAGTGAACTTAAGCGGCGGTAACCAGCAAAAAGTGGTCCTCGCCCGTTGGTTGTCCATTCAACCGAAAGTCTTGCTTTTGGATGAACCAACACGAGGTGTTGATGTCGGCGCAAAGACCGAAATTCACAAAATTATGCACGAATTAGCGAAAACAGGCCTCGGGATCCTTATGATTTCTTCCGAACTCCCGGAAATATTAGGAGTCAGTGATCGGATTCTCGTGATGCACGAAGGAAGAATCAGGGCCAACCTATCCCGCGAGGAAGCAACCCAGGAAAAAATCATGTACTATGCGACGGGGGAGATACAATGAATTCGCAAACACAGGTCTCCAATAACACGAATCTGAAGCTTATGTACAATATCGGTTCTATTTGGAATAAACTAGGGATGCTGATCATACTGCTTATGCTTTGCATCATCCTGTCTTTTCTCTCGCCCAATTTTTTGGAGGTCAACAATATACTAAACGTTTTGAAACAAATCTCGATTATTGCCATCCTTGCAGCAGGAATGACGTTTGTAATTTTGACCGGTGGAATCGACTTGTCGGTCGGCTCAATACTGGCATTATCCGGAGTAGTATCGGTTATGCTCACCCATAAGGTGAATCCGCTGGTTGCCATGCTTGCCGGAATATTGGTCGGACTTCTTGCTGGTATGTTAAATGGTTTTTTGACGGCAAAAACAAAGCTTCCATCTTTTATTGTGACACTGGGAAGTTATACGTACGTAAGGGGACTTGCGTATGTGATCAGCGGGGGATATCCGATCGTTTTGCAATCGAACTTGTTTAAATTCCTTGGTGCAGGTTCTGTTGCTTCGGTTCCGACACCAATTTATATTATGGCTCTGGTTTATGCTGCTTCCTTTTTTATCTTGAAATATACCATGTTCGGTCGACATGTGTACGCGATTGGCGGAAACGAAGAAGCGGCACGTCTTACGGGAATTAAAGTGGAAGGCACTCTGATTTCCGTCTATGCGATCAGCGGATTGTTATCCGGGCTTGCAGGTGTGGTTCTGGCAGGTCGTCTTTTCTCGGGACAGCCGACCGCCGGGATCGGGTTTGAACTCGATGCTATTGCAGCCGTGATTTTGGGTGGCACAAGTTTTACTGGAGGTGTAGGTTCGATTTTGGGAACGATTATTGGTGCTCTGATTATGGGAATTCTCGGTAATGGGCTGACCTTGATGGATGTAAGTTACTATTGGCAGCTTGTTGTAAAAGGTGCGGTCATCGTAATTGCCGTTCTGCTGGATCGGCTACGTACACGTACGTAGGAAATGAAATGGATACCTTACCAGGCATTGACCTAGGTACTTCTTCCTTAAAGCTGATCCTTGTAAATAGGCTCGGTACTGTGATAGGTTATATGCCTGAACCATAAGATACGGAAGGGTGGGTACTGGAATCCGCCCTTGTTTTGCTTCAATTAACTTTAAACAGCTGAATTGAAAGGAGCGACTCAATTATCAGGAGAAACATAATCGAGGTCATCATTAACGGAAGGTGGTCACTGAGGGTCGCAGTTAATGCGGCTATCACATCATACCAAAAGGGATACGGTAACTCAATCCACTTATACCGTAATGTACCGCTTTTCATAACGTTCTATTGTACTATATATTCCTCTTAGATTTCATTTATGGAGGTAGAGTACATACATGAAAAAGTTCGATATTAAAAGCGTATTTCTAGGGGCGGCTGTCGGTGTGGTCGCTACAACAGGTCTAGGCATAGTACACGCGGCGGGACAAGTATTCGCAGATGTGAACTCATCGGCATGGTACGCGAATGCCGTAAACTGGGTAGCAGAAAAAGGTCTCATGAGCGGTATGGGTAATGGTAATTTTGCTCCTAATGAGCCTGTGACTCGTGCACAACTTGCTGCAGTCCTCAAAAATTTGTCCGAAGCAGGGATGTTAGGGGGCGGTAATACGAATGGTAATACCAACGGTAGCACTACAAATGATAATAACAGCGGAAATGACAATTCTTCAACTAGTACAGATGCGAATAAACTCACACTCGCTAACTACGAAAAAATTCAAAAAGGGATGACGTTAGCGGAGGTAGAAGCGATTCTCGGTACGGGTGTTAAGCAGTCTGATTATTGAGTACTTACGTGTCATCGGCGGTTTACGAATGGGAAGATTCATCGACAGGAAAGGACATACTTATTACGTTTAGTACCGAAGAGCGTCAGGATAAACAACTAGGTGTAGAGTCCAAGACGGAGATGGGGTTAGAGTAATTCGGATAAATTCTGATTTTAGTTTCTCATCATCAATTTCTTGGCGAACGCAATTATAGTATGAATAATATAAAGTTAATAAAGACCTCACAGGCGAGGAACTTGTAATGGTATAGAGTGAGTTTGAGAGCATATAAGTTGCTAGCTGTTAAGGCGTAGACGGTTAAGCCTGCTCTACAAAGCGGCATTGTAAAGGCTCTCAATGAGTTCAACGAGAACAAAGCGAGCGGCAAATCATATAGATTACTCTGTACCTTCTCAGGATTGAGCACTCGTAAAACTTGTAGCGGGGTAAAGCTACAAAGGGCTCAATCCCTTCCTATCCTGACCGCAGGGATGAAGGTCTGGATCGCGGCGGCAAAGCCTCCACCGAAACAAGTGAGGCAATTGTGTTTTCATTTGGATTATGGAGAGGAAATAAACCACGATCGGCTACAGAAAGGAAAAAAGAGCCACCTGATCGGTGGTCTTTAAAAAAATAGGCAGGCAAAAAGGAATGAGTAAATGAAACGGCAATATAGTAAACGCCGCTAAGTTATTCGAAAAGAATCGAAACAAAAACACCACCTGAAAAGGTGGCTTATGGCATCAATAAGGGAGAGTTTGCCTAATCAGGACCCATGATACCAGTAGTATATTCATGCTTGAGAAAATAGGTTCATTCCTGCGTTGAGGTTCAGATTTAAATGCTGAAAAAGAAAGTAGAGGCGTACTTTGAAGCGCATCCTTTTTTTAATTCAATCCAAAATATGCTCCAAATGTTGACTTACATTGGCAGACATGATATAATTGTTATAATAGTTTAAATATTCACAGATATCGAGTATACGTTACGAAAACGCCTAACGACCGCTAATGTATATTAGCGGTCGTTGTTCATGAAAAGTAATTCGATGGGCAATTCGATGTGCTTAATAACAAAAATGAATTCAGATCTTGAATGAGGGAGAGGAGTTTTTAGTGATAGATCACAAAATGAAGGAAAGCTGGAGGAAGATAATTGCACCTTACGAGAGACCGAACGTGAAGCGGAGCGTTTGGCAAATTATTAACACCTGTGTACCCTTCTTTCTGTTCTGGTACGCTGCGTATTTGAGCCTTTCGGTGTCCTATTGGCTCACTTTGGTGCTGACTGGTCTAGCAGCTGGCTTGTTGGTCCGGATCTTCATCATCTTTCATGACTGCTGTCATGGTTCCTTCTTTTCCAGTCGGACCGCAAACGAGGTGTTAGGAACGATTGCCGGTATTTTGACCTGCTGCCCATTCTATCAGTGGCGGCACACTCATTCGGTCCATCACGCTACCAGTGGTAACCTGGATCGGCGCGGCATAGGGGACATTTGGACGTTGACAGTGGAAGAATATCTGGCGTTACCGCCACTGAAGCGACTGGCTTATCGCATGTACAGGAACCCGCTGATTATGTTCGGACTCGGTCCTTCCTACGTTTTCCTCATTAAATACCGATTTAACCGGAAGGGGGCCAAGATGAAGGAACGGCTTAATACCTACTTGATCAACCTCGGAATAGCAGTCGTTACCGGGCTGCTTTGTTGGACAATCGGCTGGAAAACGTTCTTATTGGTCCAGGGACCTGTCTTTCTAATTTCGAGTTTGTTCGGCGTCTGGCTCTTCTACGTTCAGCATCAGTTTGAGGGGACCTACTTCGAAAAAGGAGATAAATGGGATCATATGAATGCGGCTCTACGCGGGAGCTCATTCTATAAGCTGCCAAAGGTTCTGCATTGGTTCACGGGAAACATTGGCTTCCACCATATTCATCACCTGAGTCCTCGGGTGCCAAACTACTATCTGGACCGTGCTCATGAAGAGAATACGATGTTTCAGAATGTGACGCCTGTTACCCTTTTGTCCAGCCTGAGATCGCTTAACTTCCGCATATGGGACGAAAATCGCAGAAAGTTGATGGGGTTCGGGTACATCAAGCGTTTCTTAATTGCCCGGAAAGCGAAAGAGTGACTAACATATATTTCCGATAAATCGCTTCGTTTATAATCATTTTTATTACATCAAAGATTTGATTTGAACGAATCGAAAAATGCAAGTTTCCTCTGCAGAGTAGGAGAAACCGGCATTTCTCATCTTTAAGTCCTTAACGTATATTACATCCTTCCGATACACTCCGGCCCATCATTTTTTACGTTTCCGACCATAGGAGAACGGGATATGCATACATCTCTTCTTCGGGGTACGGCTTTAAATCTCTCCACCGCCTCCGCTTCTAGCATGGGCGACATGTATTGTGCTTCTTTGATCAAACCCTTCTCCTTAAACTCCACTAGTACGTCCACGTTACGCCTTTCCTTCTCAACGGTTAAGATAGCGTTCATATGTAACTGCCTCCTCACTTGAACCAGTTCATCCGAGATCCATTCCTTCAGCGTCTCAAAGGTTTCACGTGTCCATGATTGAGATGACTTCATCTGAAAACGAGACAGAACGGTTTTTTAACACTGCTCGATCATATTGGCAGAACGCTAAAAGTAGATAGAACTGTGATTGTCGTTTAGTTATTTACCCAACATGGTAGATTTTTCATGTTCAACTTGACCGTATGAGTCGATTCGTCTACGGACTCGCTTTTGTTTTTAACAACTCTGAGATCGTAACGCATTGATATCCTTTTGCTTGAATCTCCGGGAGTATTTTTGCTAATGCCTGAATCGTTTGTCCGCGATCACGCCCGTGGTCATGAAAGAGGATGATGTCACCGTTATGCAAATGATCGAGCACCTGATGGACAATTTTATCCACGCCAGGCTTACTCCAATCTCTGGTGTCCTTCGACCAAAGGACGATGATATACCCCTCGCTTTTGGCAAGATGAATCGTCATTTCATCATAATATCCCCCTGGAGGGCGATAGAGGTGTGAAAAATGTCCTGTTGCATAATAAATTGCTTTTTGTGCTTTCGTTAAGTCTTCTTTAAATTCTTTTTCAGATAACTTTTTAAAAGTATGACGATAGGAATGATTAGCAACTTCATGCCCTTCCATGGCTTCTCTTTGCACCAAATCCCTAAATTTTTCGACCCGTGAGCCGATCACAAAAAATGTTGCTTTGGCGTTATATTGTTTCAATAGGTCTAATACTTGAGGTGTGTATCTCGGATTCGGTCCGTCATCAAAGGAAAGAGCAACCAATTTTTCTGTTGTTGGAATTTCCCTAAGGATTTGTTCGTGAGACCCCAAATAAATACGTCCCTTTTTACCAGCATGAACGATGGCAGGAGTCAGTAGTAAAGCTATACAACAAAAAAAGATTACTTTCATGTATCGTGTGCGTTTCTTCATATGACCACCACACTGGGGATTCAGTAATGATATGGTTTAACAGTTTCTTTTCCAGGATACATGTAATATTTTTCCGTGTTGATGGGGTTGGAGCAGGAGTGTTGTCTTGATACAAGAAATGACATTCGGTATACTTTTTTTAGTTTTCATTGTAATCAACAAAGGCGATGGAGTTCGCCATAAGCGCCCGGGTGGCTAATGACTCCTACCAGTATATCATGGTGGGAGTCTGTTATTTTTATCATCGGGAACAAGTGTTTAAGGGGAAGCTTCTTTACCCCCATGAGATGGTTTGCGGATGAAAAAGCTCTCTTTAACGCAGTGGTACCCTCGAAGAACTTCGATAGGAAACTGTTTATGAAAAAGGTGGTGTCAAATGATTTATTTCATTGTCGGAATCGCTGGAGTACTGGGTGCCTTATTCCGTTATGATTTGGGGTTACTTATTCATTCATGGTGGTCCCTCTCATTTCCTTTGGAAACTCTGTTGATCAATTATCTGGGATGTATCATTCTCGGATGGTTCACTCCCTGGGCAGCAAGCCATAAAAACTTTCCATCGTGGATACGCGTAGGTTTTGGTACGGGGTTTATCGGGTCTTTTACTACATTTTCCACTTTTAGTGCGGAGACTTTGGCTCTCATTCAGAAGGGATTATGGGGTATCGCTATTCTTTACGTTCTCCTAAGTCTATGGGGGGGATTACTGATGGCATGGTGCGGTTACCGCCTTTTTAAATTAAGAGGGATAACGAGAGAGGAGTGAATCAAGATGATGTGGGATGGTTTATTGGTCGGCGTTGGAGGTTTTTTTGGGGCGATTGCTCGCTATTGTTCGAGTCAGTGGATTGCGGGGCGCGTTTCATCGAGGTTTCCGTACGGAACTTTATTTGTAAATCTTTTGGGGTCATTTTTATTAGGCTTCATTATTGGGGGAAAATGGGGAACCTCGATCTATTTACTATTCGGTACCGGTTTCATGGGAGCTTTTACAACGTTCTCAACGTTCAAAGTGGATAGTCTCCAGTTGGCAAAACAAAAAGAATGGAGAGTTCTTGGCCTCTATTTAGGCATAAGTTATCTGTTCGGTATACTCTTTGCTTTCTTAGGTTACACGATTGGTGCGTGGATAAACGGATAATCGCAACGTTTCACATGAAGTACTACCCTCTTACACCACATCAAATGATGAATCAGTCTGAAACGGAATTTCTAGTGATTTCACAATCTATGAGTAAGAAGGGTCGTATTTGAATATGTCTAGTACTGCGGATTGATTTTCAAAATGTCGGTGTCTGGGGGACACGATGCTCTTAAATATCATGGTAACTGCAAGGAAAACGATACAAGTTTGATGAGCACAGGTGGTAGTGATGAAGAAGGTTTTAGATAAAATATTCATGTTGTTGACTCTGTTCGTTGTTCTGCTTACAGTCGCCGCTTGTTCAAAAGATACGCCCGATTCGAAGGAAAATCCTGTATCAAAAGAATATCCTGTTACAGTGGAAGCAACGGTTGTAAAAGTGCTTCCTGATGATGAAAAAGGGGCGAAACATCAGCGATTCCTCATCCATATCGATAAAGTGCTGGAAAATCCCAAAAGCGTTCCTGTAGATACGAAGGGGAACGTATTGGTTGCCTTACGCTACGGGGACAAAGATGGAATTCCGGAGCGTTTACACTTGGAACATGCGATTGGAAAGCATATGGAATTAAAAGGTATGTATGTTCCGAATGACGGAGACAAAGATCCTGTCCTGCATTTCACTCACCATCCGGTTGGCTACGTGAAATTTGATAACCATGTTTATCGGTAAAACGGAATCAAGTTACTAAAGAAACGGACTTCTCCGAAGCGAAGCAGCGACTCTTCCCGGAGTGAAAGAATGAAAATGAATGCCGTTCGTAAGAACGGCATTCACTCGCTTCAATCATGATCAAAAAGTGCCGATGTTTACACCACGTTCTCCATCAATTCATTAATATCTTCCATTCTGTAATCAATGAGGCTGATTAACTGGTTAATCTCCGCAATTTCACTTTCCGCCAAGTCTGGAGAAAAAGCCAGCATATCCAGGAGATCCTGCTTTTTTCCTTGTAATTGTGATATCATGAACGAATTAAAAATATCTTGTCTGGTTACTTTTATGTACATAAATGATCGCCTTCCTTTCATTGTGGAAATTTTGTATGTATAAAATTCTTGTGCATTTAAATTCCCAGGGAATATTCGAAAGAGACATGTATGGAAAACCATGTTAAAATCTCAACAGTAAGGATTATAAAAAATATAATATAAGATTGTCAATTTTATAAATATAGATTATAATTCATCATCGTTCATTAAGCATAAATGAGAACATGGGGATTCAGCACAACTTTCATTTTTAGTATGAGAAAATTTTTCTACCTGTCAATGAAAAAGAAACACAAAGATTACATAATAGAGATATTTAGTAAAAAAATCCTTGATTTTCATTTCAAAGAAACTTAATCTGTTACATGCGGATGCATGGAAGTAATGAAACTGAGAGGAGAGGTGTATGGCATGGCCCATGAGATTGACTTTCAGATTCACGGGAATGAGATGCAATTTGTAGAAATCGAACTGGATCCGCAAGAAAGTGTGATTGCAGAAGCTGGTAGTCTCATGATGATGGAAGATGGCGTTCAGATTCAGACGCTGTTCGGAGATGGTTCACAGCAAGGATTTATGGGGAAATTGATCGGGGCAGGAAAAAGATGGTTGGCTGGCGAAAGTTTGTTTATGACAGAGTTTACAAATCTAAGTTATGACAAGAAACGAGTGGCCTTTTCCGCTCCTTATCCCGGTAAGATCATACCACTCGATCTTCGCATATACGGCGGCAAAATCGTGTGCCAAAAAGATGCATTTTTATGTGCGGCTAAAGGTATTTCTGTCGGTATCGATTTTCAAAGGAGATTAGGAGCTGGTTTTTTCGGCGGTGAAGGTTTTATCATGGAGAAGCTCGAAGGGGAAGGTCTTGCCTTTATTCATGCCGGAGGGACGATATACGAGAGGGAATTAGTTGCCGGAGAGCTATTGCGTATCCACGCGGGAAATCTCGTTGCCTTGACGCAAGGAGTCACCTATGACATCGAATTTGTTGGAGGCATTAAAACTGCGCTCTTCGGAGGAGAAGGTATGTTTTTCGCGACACTGCGAGGTCCTGGAAAAGTGTGGATACAATCCTTGCCACTCAGCCGCTTGGCAGACCATATCATTTCCGCTTCCCCGATCGCCGGTGGCAGCCGTCGAGAAGAAGGGGGATTTTTAGGAGGATTATTCGACGGAGATTGATAAAGAAACATGAAGGCTGGCTGAGCCAGCCTCGAAAATTCCTTAATAGCCACACATACCGTTCAAGCACTAATTTTCAAAGGTAGTCTCGAAGAATCCGATCTATTTGGCTCCATGATTTTTGATCTCGCTGATCAAGAAACCACCGTTTGCCTCTTTGCTGACCGTGAAATCATTGTCGATCGTGATATTGCCTTGCGACTTGTTATCATTGTCACTATGTAAGGTAAGCGTCGTTTTCCCTTCAAAGATATACTTATTTCCTTCTTGTTTAATAAATGTCACAGTAACCGGACTTCCGTTCATTGTGATTTTGGCACTCGTAAAATATTTATACATGGCAGAACGTTCCTCATTATACGTTTTGGCGGTTTCGGGTGTTAAAAACTTGTCGCCTGCCTTAAATGAAGCGGGATCCTTATATGTGATCTTCGCTTGAGTATCCAAGAACTGTTTTACAACATCGGCTGCTTTATCTTTTTCAGTGGCTGTCGCTTGCGTTGTATCTGTTTGCTTCGTGTCCGTATTTCCGCATCCTGTCAAACCAAACCCCAGGAGAGCGATACTTACACCAGCAATCAGAAGTTTCCTCTTCATGATGTTCCTCCTATTAAATTTATTTGATTCGTATATTATTCATATTATATTAAACCATGTAAATGATAAATGAAAGAAGCAGGGAAGGGGGGAAGATTGTGGTTCAGACGATTACAACAGTGGAGCTCAGTCGATGGCTGCGAACGTCGCGGAACCCTCTCGTACTAGAATTCGGAACCGATTCCTGATTTTCATGCGGTGTCATGAGATCGGTGATCTCAAACGTTTCGAAACAAGTGCAAGAGGTAAACTTTTTTTATGTGGATTTGGACGATTCTCCTGAACTCGGTGTCCTCTTTCGAGTGTTGAGTGTCCCCACGATGATTCTTGTCAACAACGGCAAGGAGATCAAACGTCATATCGGAGATGCTTCAGAGAAAGAAGTGAAGGAGTGGGTATTTTCTTCGATATGAAATTAGGTAAGCTTTTATAGTGGAAAAGCCCTCAACGAGTCCTCGCTTCATTCATAACATAGAGTACGTCGAGCCTCCCCAAGAAGTTCTTTTGAGAGTGTCGCAGGGGCAAATGCGGCAACGACAACTTCCCCCTTTGCCGTTGACCGTAAGCGGTAAGGCTCGAATCACGGCGGTGTGTTCCCCTACCGAAAAGTGGGGAACAAACCATTACACATTTGATTTGATGAAAGAGGGCATTCGGCCTCTTTTTTGCTTAAGAGACCTACGGGTCTCTTTTTTTCCGAATTGGACGCGTGTACCTCTCGAAATCTTGTTTCACCGCATTCAATGTAGGAGATCGACGAAAGGAGGGGCAGGAATTTGATCAAAAATCTCTTGACATGGTTTCTACAGCAGTACTTTGGTCCTCAGGGACAAACGTCGATCTTCCCCGGTTTGTTCGGGCAACAAAAGGGATTTCCCTTTCAGATACCGGGAATGCCTCAATTTCCTTCCCATCACGCCCCCGGTAGCAATCAACAGCAGTCCTCGACTGCTTTTCCGCCATGGATGTGGAATGCGATGAGACAGATGTTTTCCAACGGGAATCGTAACTTTTTTTCTGAAAAAGAGATGTCTTCTCCAACGTGGCCGTTTGGTGAAGGGAATCCATTTTGGATGATGCCGGGAAATCAGCAACAACCTTTTGGCGGATTCCCTTTCATGCCTATATCCGAAAGAAAGCCCACCCCTCGCAGTCATTCTTCTCTACACAAAAAGAAATCCTGTGGAAAACGAAAGATAAAAAATTTGTAAGACGATTCACGCGGCCGTACTGTATCCATATGCGTTGAAATTCGTTGTCCTGAGGACACAGAAAAAAACAACCTCCGACATCCACGTGATGAAAGAAAAAGAGAAGTCCTGATGGACGGGACTTCTCTTTACTTTTTATCTTTGTTCACGAAATTGAGCGACCGCGTTCTTCATATCATCCGGCAAATCGGCGGTAAACGTTAATTCTTCTTTCGTCCCCGGGTGTTGAAGCGTCAAGCGGAACGCATGTAGGGCTTGTCTTTGTATCAAAGGGGATGGGGAACCGTACAGTCTGTCACCGATGACCGGATGGCCTGCATGTGCCAAATGAACTCGGATTTGATGCGTGCGTCCTGTTTCCAGCGAGAGCTCGACTAGACTTGCATGCGCAAATGTTTCCCGAACATGATAATGCGTGATCGCAGGTTCTCCATCCGGACGAACCATTCGTTTGGTAGCATGATTCTTCGCGCGTCCAATCGGATATGTAAAAGTTCCCGTGAGTTTTGCCATCTGGCCTTCTACAAGAGCAAGATATTCTCTTTTTAAAGATCTTTCCCTCAACTGGCGATCAAGTTGTTGATGTGCATACATCGATTTGGCTACCACCAGGAGGCCTGAGGTGTCACGATCCAATCGGTGCACGAATCTGACTTTGGCTGTTTCCCCTTTTTTCAACCAATGATAAGCGATACCTGCGGCCAACGTTTCTTTTTGATCAGGACGGACAGGATGGACGTTGACTCCCGGCGGTTTGTTTACAATCAGCAATTCTTCATCTTCAAATACGATGTCAAATGCGACCGGTTCCGGAGCAATGCTGAGATGTTCCTCTACTGATGTGGCTACTTTGATCACATGGCCTTCTTTGACCGGACGTTTGAGAAAAGTCGGTTTGTCATTATAGAGGATTCCTTTGGTTCGCGTTAATTTTTGGATCATTCGTCTGGAGATCGACAAAGGTCCTGTCAAGATCTCCTGAACCGTTTTTCCTGCCATGTCGGACGGGACGACGTAGGTTAACCATTTTTTTATATTTGATTGCATGGTTTTTCGCATCCTTTACGCAATCGACATTCTGAATTCGTTCATAACTATCTCTCATTATACCATGTTGCGTGACACGCATACAGGATTGACTCCTTTGTCATTATGAGTCAACATATGAGGATGAACATTGGGGAGGAGTGATGGGTCATAAATGGTGTACTTGTCGTCTTCATGATGATGCTTGCGGGAATGTTTATCGGTTTTCAATCTCCCATCAATGCCGCTTTGTCGAAACGAGTGGGTATTTTCGAATCGGCACTCGTATCCTTTACCATCGGGATGTCGGTGCTATTGCTTCTGGTTTTACTCAGCGGTAAAGGGAACCTGCGTGAAATCATACATGCCCCTTTGTGGGAATGGACGGGAGGTTTATTAGGGGCGATGTACGTGACAGCGATCATCGTGGCTGTACCGCGAATCGGTGTGAGTACAGCGATGATCGCTGCGATTGCGGGACAACTCTTGATCGGTATGATCATCGACCATTTCGGCTGGTTCGGTTTGCCTGTTCGAGAGATCGACTGGCGCAGGATCATCGCGGTTCTCATGATGATGGCAGCTGTATGGATGATCTTTGGCGGGGAGAGACCAGAGAAGAAACAGATAAAAGGGGAAGCGAATCATGCACCGCATGTATACAATGATGCACAGGGAGAATGAATGGTTATTTGCATACAAAAATGGGGAATGATAGACTAAAGATGGTAATTTCAAAACCATCTTGGGGAGGAGTTTTTCCATGCCGAAAAAAGTCCTGATTCTTACAGGGGATGCTGTAGAAGCATTGGAAGTTTACTATCCCTATTATCGTTTGTTGGAGGAAGGGTATCGTGTGGTGATCGCTTCACCGACGAAAAAAGTATTGCAAACGGTCGTTCATGACTTCGAAGATTGGGAAACTTATACGGAGAAGCGTGGCTATCAATTGGAATCACACGCATCATTTGATCAGATCGATCCAACTGAATTTGACGGCCTCATTCTTCCGGGAGGAAGAGCACCTGAGTATATCCGATTAGATCCGAATATCCCTCGCATTGTGGGGCATTTTTTTGAAACAGGGAAACCGGTGGGAGCGATTTGCCATGCCGTTCAGATCTTATCGGCATTACAGCTGCCGCTTGCCGGTCGCAAGATGACCGCATATACGGCTTGCCGTCCCGATGTGGAGAATATGGGAGCCGAATATGCTTCTGAAACTCTATGTGTAGACGGGAACCTGGTATCTGGTCACGCTTGGCCCGACTTGCCCGGTTTTATGAAGGAGTTTCTGAAGCTCTTGCAAAAATAAACGATTCGCATGGCCTGTTCTAGACAGGGTCATTTTATGTGGAACGGTTTCAAGTTCCTACAGGCGAGCCTAAACTTGTATTCATTCGCGCCTGGCTGTTGCGAAACAAAGATGTAGTGATTCCAACCGTACCGTATCATTTGAAAGAGTAAAAAACGAACCGCGACGCTTGCGGTTCGTTTTTTTACGTGAACGAGAAATGTGTTACTGGACTTTTTATGTGTAAGAATTGAATAATTTTTATGAAATTTTATGAATTTGCTAATGATATGCGGAGATGTTGAGCATTTGCGGGACAGTCACAATTCTGTAACCTCCTTGCCGCAGTGTTTCTACTACGTAAGGAATCGCCTGCACCGTGTCCTCCAAACTTTCTCCCACGCCACCGGCACTATGCTGCAATATAATGGAACCCGGCCTTGTATGTGCCAAGATGTTTGCGGCGACTTGAGGAGCCGTAAGTTTTGCCCAATCAAGACTATCCACGTTCCAGAAAATGATTTTGTAGTCTAAGGTGATCAGTTCACGAATAACATCTGCATTGAGTGCTCCATAAGGGGGGCGGAATAAGCGCGGTCGAACACCAGCTATGCGGTTGATCTCATCGGAAGTACGAATGATTTGTAATCGTGCCTCAGCCAGCGTGATTTTGGTCAAATTCGGATGGTTCCAAGTGTGATTGCCTACAATATGCCCTTCCCTGATCATCCGTAGAAGCACCTGTGGGTGTTGCTGTATCCTTCTTCCCACACACATGAATGTCGCTTTGACATCGTATTGCTTGAGTACATCGAGTATACGAGGAGTCCAGATATCGTCGGGTCCGTCATCGAACGTGAATGCAACTTCTCTGCGAGGCGGCCCGTGCAGTATGACCTCGTTTGGGAAGCGGGAAGCCCAGTCCACATGAACGAGATGCGGATGTCTTTCTTCATGTCGTTCAGGTCCATGTGCATGCGGTGGGACCTGTTGTCTCATCCACTCTTGATAGGTAACGTCTTGGTAAGGATCCAATGGAGAATAAGGAGGTGTCGAATGGAAGGAGAATGGGGAAACATATGCAGGGACAAAGGATGCGTTCCATCTATATAAGTAAGAATTCCGGTGGAGAGAATCGAACATGATGATCACCCCAAATCAATAGTCATATGTACTATATGGGGATTTGTTCAACTCCGTTCTTGTTCGGTAAAAATTGTGCACGGTATGAACCTTCACAGGCCAGAAATAATAGGATAGCGTGTAGTGAATGTTATGGAGGTGAGTCCGTGAAAACAAGTATGCTTTCGACGATCCTCCTGATCGGGATCGCGTCCAATCTGGATAATGGAGGGGTGGGAATCGCCTACGGGGTTCGTAAAATATCGATCCCTTTTTGGGCGAATCTTGTGATCGCTCTCATTTCCTGTCTCTGTACAGCTCTGGCCGGTTATTTCGGGCGGTATATCGCTCGTTTTTTTTCTCCAATTGTAGGAAACATCCTTGGAACGATCGTCCTTGTATCGGTGGGGTTGTGGGTTCTTTGGCAGCCGTTTCGCAAAAAGAACGATGCAGAAAATAATATGGTAACAAAAATCCTTCAGAATCCGGAAAAAGCCGATTGGGACGGTTCCAAGAGCATAGGGTTCTGGGAGTCGGTCGTCTTAGGAGTCGCGCTAGCCATGAATGCGCTCGCCGGAGGATTCGATGCCGGAGTAACGGGTCTAAACATAATATTTACAGCGCTGAGCGTAGGTGTATTCAGCCTTATTTTTCTGGGAGGGGCAGCTTATCTGGGAAAAAGGTATGTTGCGCAAAAACTAGGGGACCGCGCCACGATCGTTGCGGGCATACTCTTAATTCTTATCGGGTTTCATCAAATGTTGTGAAGGTAAAAAAATGATCGATTTACCGCGGATGGACGGTAAATCGATCATTTTGCATAGAGTTCATAGAAATAAACTAATACATTTGTAACAGAATCCTGCGAGCAGACCGGTGATGGGAAGTGTGATCACCCACGTGAGCACGATTCGTCCTGCCACTCCCCATTTGACAGCACGAAAACGCTTGGCTGCTCCAGTACCCATGATCGAAGAAGAAATGACGTGGGTTGTTGAAACCGGCATGCCCAGTGCGGTAGCTGATTGAATGACAACGGAGGATGTGAGGTCGGAAGCAAACCCGTTGATTGGCTCCAATTTAATGATCTTCGAACCTACTGTTTTAATGATCCTCCAACCGCCTACCGATGTTCCGAGGCCCATGGAGACTGCGGCAGCCAGTTTAACCGATAAGGGAACCGACAAATCGGTCTGAAATTTTCCGGCAACCAACGCGAAGACAATGATCCCCATCGTCTTTTGCGCATCATTCCCACCATGTGAAAATGATTGTAAACCGGCAGAAAAGATTTGAAAGAAACGAAACCATTTATTTACACGATGGGGTGATACGTTTCTCACTGTAAGTTTTAAAATCCACATAATCACATAACCGACGAGAAGCGCTAAAACTGGAGAAATAACCAATGCCTCGATGATTTGGGTAAAGCCGCTCCAGTTCAGAGCATTCATACCGGATGATGCGATGACCGCCCCAGCCAATGAGCCGATCAGCGCATGAGAAGAGGATGAAGGAATACCATAATACCAGGTGATAAGTCCCCAGGCGATGGCTGAAATGAGAGCCGCTATGACGATGATCGGCCCATTTTGAATATGCAAAGGATCGGCTATTTTTCCACCGATCGATTTCGCGACTGCCGTGGATGTAAGGGCACCGACAAGGTTGAGGACAGCTGCGTAAAAAACAGCGAACCGTGGAGGTAACGCTTTTGTTGAGACAGACGTAGCGATCGCATTGGCCGTATCATGAAAACCGTTGATAAAGTCAAAAATCAAAGCGAAGATGACAATAATGACGATCAGTGTCATGACGATCCTCCTTACGCGTTTGTCATGACAACCGATTCGAGGATATCGGCTACGTCTTCACAACTGTCGGAAACGCCTTCGAGAATCTCGTATACTTCTTTTAGTTTGATAATTTCCACTGGATCGTTTGTACGAGCGAAAAGGGACTTGATCGAATCGCGCATCAGCTTGTCTCCCACATTCTCCAATTCGTTTAGACGAACGGTATATTGCCGGATTTCCAATAATTTTTTGCGTTGTAACGATTTCATAGCATATTCTAGCTGTTCGGCACAATCCTGTATGTTTTTTGCAAATTCGACCATGAAATTGTCAACCGATTGAATGTGGAACATATCAAAACGATTGGCGGCCGCTTCCATACCGTCAAGAATATCGTCTAACTTTGTCGCCAATGCCAGAATGTCTTCCCGCTCAATGGGAGTCATATACGTAGCGTTTAATGCGCGTATAATCTGATGGGTTTTTTCATCACCCTCGTCTTCGTATACTTTGATGGATGCCGCTAGCTTTTCTCCGCTAGTATAATTCTTCAATCCTTCTTTGAAAGCTGCAGAAGCGGCAGAGATATTTTCCGTGATCTGTACAAGTAGATCGAAAAATTGATTTTGTTTTTTGAACACTTGAATACCCTCCGTGAAAAACGTTGAATTTTGTCGATTGACCTCCCTGTAATTATACTGTAATTATCATCATTGTTTTTGTAAATCTTTTGTTAAGATATTCGGTGGAAGTGAATACGAAAGAGCTGCAAAGCTCTGTGGGAGGTAACTCATGATGGTTCATTTGATGAGAAGGAACAGGCTGCAAGATTGGATGAAACGTGAGGGGCTCGATCTCGCGATCGTGACACACCCTGCCAACGTGTTCTATTTGACAGGTTTTTATTGCAATCCGCATGAGCGTTTCCTGGGTATCGTTGTACCGGCAAAAGGAGAATCCACGTTGATTGTACCTGCTTTGGAAAAAGAGGCGGCGACAGCAAAAAGTCAAATGAATGTGGATTCTCACAGTGATACGGAAATGGCGGCAGATGTACTACATACAGTCATTGAACGGACGTACGCGAATCCGCAAACAGTTGGAATTGAGAAAGCAAGCATGTCGGTTGCCCGTTATGAAGAGATCTCTGCTCGTGTCGGCGGCTCATATCAAGATATTGAACCAGCACTTTTGCAGATGAGGCAGTGCAAGGACGAAACGGAAGTCAGTATCATGAGAAAAGCCGCCAAATTAGCGGATTTGGCGGTGGAAGCGGCTGTCTCGGCCATCGAAGTGGGGAAAACAGAGGTGGAGATCGTGCAGGCGATCGAAGCGGCGATCAAAGCGCACGGGGGAGAAAGGGCGGCTTTTGAAACGATCGTTCTATCGGGTGAAAAAAGCGCTCTGCCACACGGTGTACCGGGTACCAGAAAGATCGCTTCTGGTGATATCGTCCTCGTTGACTTAGGAGTTGTTGTTGAAGGTTATTGTTCTGATATTACGCGTACGTTCGTTGTCGGTGAAGCTTCACCAGAACAAAGGGCTATTTACGATACAGTCTTGCAAGCAAACGAAGCGGCGATCGCTGCGGTGAAACCGGGGATTGCTGCTTCCGAGATCGACCGCGCGGCGAGGGATGTGATCGCGAGGAGCGGTTATGCTGAATATTTCATTCATCGGGTGGGACATGGCTTAGGAATCGATGTTCATGAATTTCCGTCTCTTCATGGAGCGAATACGACTCCTTTGGTAACGGGAATGACGTTCACGATCGAACCGGGGATCTATTTGCCGGGCACCGGCGGTGTTCGTATCGAAGATGACGTCTTAGTCGTTGACGGAGGGGTCGAAGTCCTCACGAAGTTTCCAAAGGAATTGATGATTCTGCCGGCATAGAAAGCTTGAAATGAAGCCAATCAACAAAATCAAGAGACATACAATAGCAAAATTCTTGTCATGCCCGAAAGATGACGCGTTCCATGAGGGAATCGCGTTTTTTTTTCTCCCGAAAAAAGGCGAAAGCCCATACCCAAGTATAAATGCCTAACATACAGTAAAGTGAACACAATTGTTTTACAGGAGGGGTGTGAGTTGTTCACACAAACGAAGGTCTACCATCCTTTCGTGAGCCCTTTCGATCCCTGCAGGCCATTGGTTTCCAAGACATACGCGACGCCCCCGCACCTGTATCTGGGCTTTCAACCCCCGAATCTCCCGCAATTTACCCCTGTCGAAGCGATAAAGCATGGTGTGTTATGGCCTGCCCTCTATAGCCCTTACGAAGGACGAACAGACAGCTACAAGGAGAGAGATCGGTCATGAGCGAGCGTCATTCTGTCGACCGTCGATACTACGAGCTATTGCATCAACTTCAGGCGATCGACTTCGTTCTTGTAGAACTCAATCTGTACTTGGATACACATCCGGATGATAGGAATGCTCTCGAACAACACAACCATTATGTTCAAGAACGTTGGAAGATCGCGCAGGAATATGAGAGCCGTTACGGTCCCTTGACCCACTTCGGACACAGCTATTCCCGCTTTCCATGGCAGTGGGACGATTCACCGTGGCCCTGGCAAGTATAATGAGTAACTTCGGAGGGAGGCAGTTCGTGACGTGTGGATTTACGAGAAGAAATTGCAATACCCAGTGCGTGTCAGTAAATGTGACCCACGAATGGCGAAATATTTGATCGAACAGTATGGTGGTGCTGACGGTGAATTGGCTGCTGCACTCCGTTATCTGAATCAGCGTTACACGATTCCTGATAAAGTAATCGGATTACTTACAGATATCGGGACGGAAGAGTTTGCCCACTTAGAAATGATCGCGACAATGGTGTATAAACTCACGAAAGATGCAACTCCGGAACAATTGAAAGAAGCAGGATTCGGGGAACATTACGCGGATCATGATCGGGCATTGTTTTATCATAATGCGGCGGGTGTTCCTTTCACGGCAACTTATATTCAAGCGAAGGGCGATCCGATCGCCGATCTTTACGAAGATATTGCCGCTGAAGAAAAAGCGAGAGCTACGTATCAATGGTTGATCGATTTAACGGACGATCCCGATTTACAAGACGGGCTCAAATTTCTCAGAGAACGGGAAATTATCCATTCGCAACGATTTCGTGAAGCGGTCGAATTATTGAAAGAGGAGCAAGAGCGGAAACACATCTTCTAGCGAACCGATGGCACTCCTTGATGATAAAGGGGTGCCACCTTTATGGGAAAATGGATTAATTTTTGACCATATACATCGCCGGTATTTCTGCTTGAATGGTCTTTTCCACTTTAAACGTCTTTTCATCGATAACCACTATATTTCTATCAATACTATTGCCAACGTACAACTTGCCATTGAGGGATACAAGCGAAACTGCTCGGATCGGATAGGTTAATTCATCAACCTGAAATGTGCTTAGATCTACTTTACTTAACGGTTTTTCAAGGAGATCCTGACTCCCCCATTGATCAAAATGGGTGACAAAAATGCTTTTCCCATCCGATGATAATGTCATATCTTTAGCAAATATTGGTAACTGAACGGTCTTTTCGATCACACCTTTTTGGGGATCGATTTTGATCAATTGATTTTGCGGAGCTTCTATCGGCACATTATTTGCGCTTTGATAGACCCCGTATAAATATCCATCATGAAAAAGCAACCGAAACGGAACAAACTTTTGATCCTGGTGGAATATTGGACGGAGTTTATATGAATGGAGATCAAGTTCATAAATATTCGATTTGGGGGGTACACCCTCGTTCTGTGTACTTTCTGGTGAGAGATAACTGGAAATATACGCCTTCGATCCAAATCCAATAATATCTTTTACAATGCCTGGAACCTGCAATAGTTTGATCATGCTTTCGGTTGATGAATTATACACTCCGATCTGGGTGATATCTATTTTTCCGTCTTTCAATACCTGAGCGGAGTCCATGACATACGTATTTCCATATTGATAGAGATGGATAGGGGCAAACGGCGAAGTGGATTTTTTTTTCAAGTCCGTACCCTCGACAAACAAAAGTCCCAGAAATTTTTCTTCAGGAGAATATCCGGGAGCTACAATTCTTTTTTTCTCTTTGTCATAGTTCAAGCTTTGTATAAATATCGAATTGTTTATGATGTTGTTCTTGTTTGTATCCACATCAACAATGTCTATTTTATGGCTATCACTGACATAAAGAATCGAGTGTCCATCTGTAGTAGTAGAAAGTGAATGACTACTACTTGAACAAGCGACCAAAAAGAATAATGAAAGGGGAAGTACCCATACTTTGTTTAACATAAATATCCTCCGCTGCTATAAAAACAGGCAGAATGGAATCCCCCTGTTTTTATAGCGTTTATTTGTTCGCATAAAAGTACTATGTTCTTTATTATCCACGTTACCAAGCTAAAGTAACATCACTATCATTATAAATATCATCTGGGGTTACCCAATATCCACCATTTGCATCAATATCAATAGAAGCCCATTTATTATACTCAAACCAAGGCAACTTAGAGCAATACCATGAACTTATATCCGTTTTTGAAGAACCAAAATTGTAGGGTTCCCCTATGTGAGCAGCAGCATTTTGAACGACAGATTGCCTTTGAGTGTAAGAAGCATTGGTCACATACATGTTTCGTACTACATTGTAACCGTTTGACCAGAAAGATGTGGTTTCACGATAGACACCGATACCAGGCATAGCAGAAATGAAGTTTCCATTTCCGGAATCATACATTGCGGCATGTCGAAAATACCCATATGGAACACTGCTTTTACTTCCGTTTGTCGGGGATGCACCCAAAATAATATCTCCATTAACCAACGGCCCCAAGGTAATGGAGGCGGGAATTACCGAACTCGTAACTCCACCATTTTTAGCTAGTGGATCCGGATGTTTTTTAATCCATTGATCCCATTCTGATGCATCTTTGGGTAGAGGACCACGAGGATCAGCTGGAATTGATGGTTTTTCAATATGTGGACGATTCAAATTTTCATCAATAGGAACTTGCGAAGATGCTGCAAAAGTCAAATTTGTACCGAATGTAGGTAAGCAAACGGTAAAAAACAATATTAATTTTTTCATTTTCATAAATATACCTCCTCAATTTTTTAATACTTACTAACCGGTTAGTATTTTTATACTACCAGAAAATGCATTATTAATCAAGAATTAAAACACAATTTTCAAAAATTATAGTATTTACTCGATATCAATGGTTGATCGATTTAACGGACGATCCCGATTTAAAAGACGGGCTCAAATTTCTTAGGGAACGGGAAATCATCCATTCGCAACGATTTCGTGAAGCGGTCGAAATGCTCAAGGAAGAACGGGATCGGAAAAAATTCTACTAAACCAAATAGAACCCCGGCGTGTGCCGGGGCCGTTCTGTAACTCCATCTCCGATAGAGTTCACACGCAAGTTTTCAGGACGGTCTCGTTTTTGCTTTCATTTCCGTCAGGAGAGCAAAGATTTCAGACAGGAGGGTGTAGGATTTCGTCAGTTCATCGAACATCTCGCGGCTTGCGAAAAGTTGGATCGCTTTCTTTACATTTGAAATTGCTTCCTGCAAATGACCTAACTCTTTTTTGATCAATGCAAGTGTACGTAACACATAGGCGCGTTCCTTATCATTTTTGGCAAAATGAAGGGCTTTGGTCGCATGAAAAAGAGCGGTATCATAATCTTGAAGTTGAAGACAGAAACGAGCGGCTTCACGATGAAGAAAGCTGTTTTCGCTATCGATTCCAATTGACATATACGCTTGTTTACATCTCTGCAGGTCGGTTAACGCTTCTTGAATGTTGCCTTGATCACCTTGCAGGATCGCCGCGTATACATCCAGGTCAATCGATGTTTTGACAAGCTGGATGGCTTCCAACAGACCAACTGCGCGATGACTGTAATCGGTTGCTGACTTATAGTTTTCCTGATCTTGTTCCAGTTTCGCCTTTTCGACATAAGCAAGGGCGATCTCTTGTATCGATGCGCCTACTTCCTTGATTCTATTCGCTTTTTCGACGTAAGAAGCCGCTTCTTCTTTTTCCCCCGTAATTAAACAAAGGCGCACGTAGTCCAAGAGAAGCGTGCGGATCGCGGAAGGATCGATCGAATCTGAGCGGGACGCCCACTCGTAAGCTTTCAACCAAAAGTGTTTTGCCAACGTATAATTATGTAGTTCTATGTACGCTTTTCCCATCAGATAAAAGCAGTGAAATTGAACGCGGCGTTCATAGGGGCAAGGTTGCCCGTCAATAATCCGTTCAAATACTTGGATTGCATCCTCATATTTTCCCATGTAAAAGAGGCATTCACCGAGCAGCAGTTGGATATCGCTGAGAGAAAGGGAGGTTGTGGACCCGGTCAGTTGTTGCAATAAAGAATATGCCTCTTCATAATTTCCGGCAAGGAGCATTGCTTTCGCCAGTGTGTAGGCGCTAAGCGGTTCCCAGGGAGATGTTCCTTCTTCCAAAAAATAATCCATCGCTACACCCAGTTTTTCAGCGATGTGTTGCAACAATTTTGGTGACGGATTCGCTTTGTCCGTCTCAATCAGGCTGATCATGCTCGGCGTCACGAGTCCATTGGCCAATTCGATCTGAGTGAGACCACGCTTGACGCGTAACTCGCGGATCTTTTGACCAATTGTACACATAATTAACAAGCCTCCATTTCGCGACGAGTATTATCTAAAAATACCATAATTATAGAACGTAGGGCAAGATGTAAATGAAGTGTGAGTTGCATCACATTTTCCGGTTTATCGTTCGTGTATACTAACATTGTACCGGTTGAATCAAATATGATTTCAGTCCGGCAGAAATGTTTGTGTTTGTCTCGCGAATGGTTGGTCTTTCTATGGCGATACTATTCGTGTATGATATTCTTGATGAACCACATTTGATGTTGGAGGGATTTTCTCATGGCTGATCTGCGTGAACGTGTTCAAGAAGCTTTGGATAAAATTCGCCCTGGTCTGCAGGCGGATGGCGGTGACGCCGAACTGATCGATGTCGATGCGGAGAATGGAACTGCAACCATTCGAATGGTGGGTGCATGCGGCGGTTGTCCGATGAGCACGATGACCTTGAAAATGGGCATTGAGCGTACGATCCGTGCATCTGTACCAGAGATCAAAGAGGTTATCGCCGTTTAATTCTTTCTGATGGAGGGTTCAATATGGCATCTGCTTCTGTTCTTTCAGTCACTGAAGCGAATTTCGAGGAAACATTGAAAACAGATAAACCCGTCTTGATCGATTTCTGGGCCGAGTGGTGCGGTCCATGCAGAATGGTCGCTCCCGTGATCGATGAGGTTGCCAACGAACTTTCGGGCAAACTGGTTGTCGGTAAGATCAATGTAGATGAAAACCCGGCGATCGCTCAGAAATACGGCATCATGTCGATTCCGACCATGCTTGTTTTCAAAAACGGTGAAGTTGTGAAGTCGCTCGTTGGTTATATGCCCAAAAAAGACATGCTGGATAAATTGGCGGATGTCTTATAAGAGCGCCTGAAAAGCCGTTTTCATTTGATCTGAGAAAGCTCCCTATTGTCATATAGGGGGCTTTCCTTTGTTATTGACGCTTCTATCCGTTAGGGGAGTATGACTCGCCTCGCTCCCAAGTAGGAATGTTTCCAGTAAGAGTGTTCGAGGGAAGAAATTTTCACGCCTTTGGTCGCATCAGCCTGAATAAACGTCTGATTGCCGGCGTAGATCCCTACATGGGAAGCGCCGGGGGGATCGGTCTGAAAGAAGACCAGATCCCCTTTTTGTAGTTGTTTGCGATCGACCGGATCGCCGAACTTGTATTGCTCGTATGTAATCCGCGGGATCGAAATTCCTGCTTGGCGCATGACATACTGGACGAAGCCGGAGCAGTCGAACCCATTCGGTCTCCCTCCGCCCCACTGATAGGGAGTGCCGATGTAACGCTTGGCGATCATGACTACTTCCGATCCAGTATTTTCATAGGATTTTCTCGTGATATCTTGTGGTTTGCTTTGTTTGTTTGCCGTCTCCACTTTCACTTGTTTGTACGCATAAGGCACTTCTGATGAAATCAGTAAGATTAAAGAAATACTAGAGATGACCATTACAAATGGCAACAGCAAACGTGAATGGGATGGGGAAAACATAGTCTCCTCCTTTTCGTTTGCTTTTCAAATGGTGTTCTTTTCCCTAGTATGTTCCAATCGTGCAAAAGAATTTCTTCTAGGTAGTCCCCCATCCACCCAAGCACTCATTTTCAAAGTGTCCATGAAAGGAGCAACGCAAGAGAAATGTATTAGACTTTGGACGGCCCCGTCGAATTTCATGTTAGAATAAGCATGAGTTATTGACTGTTAGGAGGATACTCGTGATTAAAATTGGAGCTAATGTATCGATCGCAAAAACAGGATTGCTCGCGGCTGTTGAAGAGACGGTCAGTTATCGTGCGAATACATTTATGATTTATACCCGTTCGAATCGGGGAGGCAAAGCGAGGCCGATTGAACAGTTTAATCGGGAGAAAGCGTATGAATTGATGAAAGAACACGACATCGTAGATCCGGTGGTTCATGCTCCCTATTTGATTAATCTGGCTTCTCCCAAAGAAGATACATGGGAGTACGGCATCGATTTGTTACGGGAAGATATTCGCAGAACTTCGTATCTGGGGATTCGGTATGTTGTTTTTCACCCGGGTTCTCATGTTGGAGAAGGGATTCCTTACGGGATCAAACGGATCGCTGAAGGATTGAATGCGATTCTCACAGGAGAAGAAGATGTATTCGTCTGTCTGGAGACGATGGCCGGTGACGGATCAAAGGTGGGGAACCGTTTTGAAGAGATAGCGGAGATCATCTCCTTAGTCAAGTACAAGGAGAAGTTGGGGGTCTGTGGAGATACTTGCCACTTATACTCGGCCGGTTATGATATTGTCAATGATTTTGAAGGGGTCATGAAAGAGTTTGACGATATCATCGGGCTTGATCGCTTAAAAGTGTTTCATATCAACGATTCAAAGACCCCTTTTAATTCCCGTAAGGATCGCCACGAAAACATTGGCAAAGGGTCAATCGGGGGAGAAGCGATTCGACGGATCGTTCACCATGAGGTTTTAAGGGACATGCCTTGTATTCTTGAAACGCCGGAAGGACGCTATAAGGAGGAGATCGCCTATATTCGGGGCGAAATCGAGGAGCCAAGTTACTTATAGTGATCGAACAATGTAAAGGAGGAAGTGATTCCTGGGGATTCAATCGTCTTACGCAGAACGAGGGGGTGTCCGTCTTACAATGAACGGGTGTGTGCTAGAAACACACACCCGGGCTTAGACGGAAAGTCTCGAACAAAGGGATCCTCCCTTATGTGTTTTTACATTTTGGCAAATGCGCGTTCAGCGGCAGCAATCGTGTAATCGATGTCCTCACGGCTATGAGCCGTGGAAACGAACCATGCTTCATACTTGGACGGAGCCAAACAAATTCCTTCTTCAAGAATCGCCCTGAAGAAGCGTGCAAATGCTTCCCCATCGGAAGCTTGTGCATCCGAATAATTTTTCACAGGTTCCTCCCGCCCGAAGTACAATGTGAATGCACCGCGGCAACGATTAATCGTCACCTTGTGACCATATTTTCGCGCGGCAGCCAGCAATCCTTCAGCAAGAATCCCCGCCAATTCGTCCATTCGTTCATATGTACCGGGTTTTTGCAATTCCTCCAGACATGCGATTCCCGCGGCAATCGATGCCGGATTTCCAGCCATCGTACCCGCTTGATAAGCAGGACCGAGAGGAGCCACTTTTTCCATGATCTCTCTGCGTCCGCCATATGCCCCGATTGGTAAACCGCCGCCGATAATTTTTCCAAGGGCGGTCATGTCCGGTTCCACTCCGAGCAGATTCTGTGCGCCGCCATACATGAAGCGGAAATTCGTGATCACCTCATCATAAATGACGAGCGCTCCGTACGAATGTGCCAGTCGGTTGACCCCTTCGAGAAATCCCGGTTCCGGTTGGACGATACCGAAATTGCCTACGATCGGTTCGACAAGTACGGCTGCCGTCTGTTCTCCCCAGTGTTTCAACGCTTCCTCAAAGCTTGTGAGATCATTATAGGGAACGGTAATCACTTCCTGGGCGATTGACTCAGGGATCCCTGCGGAATCAGGGATGCCTAACGTTGAAGGGCCTGAACCGGCTGCTACAAGGACGAGATCGGAATGTCCATGATAGCACCCTTCGAACTTGATCACCTTCGTGCGGTTCGTATAGGCACGTGCTACACGTATGCATGTCATCACCGCTTCTGTTCCAGAATTCACGAAGCGGATTTTTTCCAAGGAGGGGATTGCTTCGCGCAACATTTTCGCTAATTGTATCTCCAGTACGGTTGGTGTGCCGTAAAGAACACCGTTTTCCGCCGCGTGTGCGATCGCTTTTGCGATATGTTCATTTCCGTGTCCGTGGATCAAAGGACCGTATGCTGCCAAATAATCGATATAACGGTTTCCATCGACATCCCAGAAGTACGCCCCTTTTCCCTTGGCCATAAATACAGGGGCTCCTCCCCCTACGGCTTTAAACGAACGAGAGGGAGAATTCACACCTCCGACAATATATTCTAACGCTTCTTCATAGTACCGTTGTGAAAGTGTATGATCCATCGCATGTTGCCCCCTTAAAGAAATTCCTGTTTCATCGTAACAATTTAGGGCCTTACTGTCCATGATCGATCGGACGGACATTCCGGAGTGAGTGTTTGCGAATTGGATAGAAGGACTTTCCGCGCGGATTCTTTTGATAAAAAACGACAATTTATTGGGCCGTGCGTTCACTGATCGGACAAAAGAGTCGTCACGAATAGATCAGCAATCACCAGGGGGGATCAAGAGTGAAGAAATGGTCTAAAATCGCACTGATTACCGTACCCGCTGTCATGGCGGGTTCTGTATATGCGTTCGCTTCGGGCGGGTTCACCAGTTCATCGGATTCAAACCGTTCATCCATCCAAACGGTTCCACAAACATCCTCACCTTCACATTCTTCGAAAAACACGGATTCATCAGGTGTCAGCATCTCGATTGAAGAAGTGAAACCTGTGCCCGTAACGAATCCAACCGGTACAGAGAATGCAAATGCAAGTGTTCCTTCAACGAGCGCCATTCCTAACCCGTTTGTTGTGGAGAGCGGGAATCAAACATCTGCGTCCCCGAACGGAACCTTGACTGAGAATCAGAGTGGAGGAGCGCAAACGGCCAATTCGTCAGGTTTTTCCATCGAAAACGTACAAGAATTACACCTTAGCAGCAACACGAATCAGGGAGAATTAAAGCTTGATTACCGCTCGGAAAAAGAGGGTACGGCACAGCTCACAGGTTCTCTAGGCGACAAACATGTAGAGGTGAAAGGGAGCGACGCGAAACTGTTGCTGAATCAATTGATTGAACGGTTAGGTTTGACCGACGGTTTGAACAAAGCATTCACTCAACCGGGAACCACGATTGACCGCGGAGCTCTTACAGCCGTTCATGAGTTGAACATTGTAATGAAAGATGGGGAAAAGGTCAAATTTGACAAAGAAAAAGTCAATGTCCCTGATCATGGGTTACATAAAGGATGGGAAAAACAAAAAGAACATATGGATCACGGAAAACATAAGAATAAAGATAGAGAGTAAAGCGAAGACTTTCAGATAATGGAAAACCCATTCTCCGTTTTGACATCGGTTAAATATTTGTTATAATAGTGGATAACTTCCAGAATAATTGAATGCGATGAGGAAGAAAAGTACGTATCCTGTGACCTCCGCAGAGAGCCGATGGAAGGTGCAAATCGGTGAGGGACGGATGCGGAATGGGCTTCCGAGCTGCCCGACTGAGGGAAGGTATAGTAAAAGGCTACTTTCAACTGTGAATGCGTGTCCTTTGAAGGGCGTCGCTTGAGCCTTTTAAAACAACCTTGAGTAGGAAGGGCCGGTAGGTCTCTACGTTAACAGAGACGCGCATGGATGGATCTGCGGAGAATAGGGGATCCATGCATGCGGGCAGAGTGGGCTCAATCACGAGCCAATGAGGGTGGCAACGCGGTCTCTCGTCCCTTACGGATGAGAGGCTTTTTTGTGTTTTCCCTATTGTCAAGATAGCCCTTCATGCCGCAAGCTGCGCCATCAGAGGATGAAAAGTGTCTTTAGGTGGGCGTAATGCTTTGCGTGAGACAGCGACTTTGGAGGTCGTCTCGCTACATTGATCATATTCCGTGCGAGACGACCTCCACGGAGCGCGAACGCAAAGCATACGCCCACCAAACTACACATTTTCAAGGTAGTCTATTATCAAGATAGGAGGTATCTAGTATGGCACGAGTCTTTTCCGGCATTCAACCGAGCGGTAAACTCACACTCGGAAATTATTTCGGGGCTTTGTCCCGCTTTGTGAAAATTCAAGAGACTGACGAATGCATGTATTGTATCGTCGATCAACATGCGATCACAGTTCCGCAGGATCCCGAGGCACTGCGCAGACAGACGATTGAGGCATGTGCCATGTACTTGGCATGCGGGATCGATCCCGAGAAAGCGATCGTATTCGTGCAGTCACATGTTTCTGCTCATACGGAACTCGCATGGATGTTGCAATGTGTGGCACGAATGGGTGAACTGGGGCGAATGACACAATTTAAAGATAAAAGTGGGGGCGGGGCGAACGCAGACGTTGTCAGTGTCGGGTTATTCACTTACCCTGCGTTGATGGCTGCCGATATCTTGCTCTATCAAACGGAACGCGTACCGGTTGGAATCGACCAAAAGCAGCACATCGAATTGACGCGTGATCTTGCGGAACGTTTCAATCGTGATTACGGTGACACATTCACCATTCCGGAACCATGGATTGAGGAAATCGGGGCGAAAATCATGGCACTCGATGAGCCGACGAAAAAGATGAGTAAGAGCTCCCCGAATCCGAACAGTTATATCAGCCTGTTGGATACACCGGAAGAGATCAAGAAGAAATTTGCGCGGGCCACGACCGATTCGGAGCGAGAAATCCGCTATGACCGAGAGGCGAAACCGGGGATCAGCAATTTGCTGGAAATCCTCTCTCTCTGTACGGGAGAAAGTATTGAAAGCATCGTGAACCGTTACCAGGGCAAAGGTTATGGGGATCTCAAACGTGAAGTGGCGGACTCTGTCGTGGAACTACTCACACCGATACAAGCGAAATTCCATCGGTTGTTAGAATCGGGCGAAGCGGTCGATGCCTTCCGCGAGGGAGCGAAAAAGGCGCGAGAGATCGCCAATAGAACCCTGCAAAAAGTGCGGGAACGCATGGGATTCTTGCAATTGTAAAATATCGAAAACGAAACGCACCCTGCCTTTGAACTTTCGGGTAAGGTGCGTTGTTCTTTTTCTGTGTGCGGCATCAAGAGGATGAAAAGTGTCTTTTGAGTGGGCGTAATGCTTACGTGAGACAGCGATTTTGTAGGTCGTCTCGCTTCCTTTAAACGTGAATGAGGCATATGCTTTGCGTGAGATAGAGACTTTGGAGATCGTCTCGCAACAATGCGAGACGATCTCCACGGAGCACGAACGTAAAGCATATGCCTGAAAGACGACCTCCACGGAGCATGAGCGCAAAGCGATACATCCACCCAAGCACTTATTTTCAATAAATCTACTAGCTCGTCATCAGATTGCGCAGGACCGTTTGCAGGATGCCCCCATTGCGGTAATAGTCGATCTCAATCTGGCTGTCGAGGCGCATGATCACATCGAATTCGGAAACCGTTCCATCCTGTTTCGTCATGCGTACGCGTATTTTTTGGTTCGGTTGAATCTGATCGTTCAGTCCGATAATGTCGAACGTTTCTTGACCTGTAATTCCATGTGTGTTTCTGTTTTCACCAGAAACAAATTGTAACGGCAAGACCCCCATTCCCACCAAGTTGCTGCGGTGAATCCGTTCGAAGCTTTCGGCGATCACCGCTTTCACGCCAAGCAGATAAGTTCCTTTCGCAGCCCAGTCACGGGAACTACCGGTTCCGTACTCTTTCCCCGCAATGACAAGCGTAGGTTGTTTGTCATGCATATACTTCACCGCTGCTTCGTAAATGGTCATTACTTCATTCGTCGGAACGGTGGTATAGCCGCCTTCTGTTCCCGGTGCCATTTGATTCCGAATGCGGATATTGGCGAACGTCCCCCGTACCATCACTTCATGATTTCCGCGACGAGAACCATAAGAGTTGAAGTCTTCAGGTTTTACTCCTTTTTCGATCAAGTATTTTCCGGCCGGGGAAGTGGGCGGAATTGCGCCAGCAGGAGAGATGTGGTCGGTTGTAACCGAATCCCCAAGCAAGGCCAGTACACAGGCGCCGCGAATCTCTTCAATCGGTTTGACATCCCGGGACAAACCGACAAAAAAGTCCGGTTGTTGAATATATGTGGAGTTCGGATCCCAAGCATAAAGAGCTCCTTCTGGAGTGGGGAGCGCATTCCAACGGTCATTAAATTCCAGTACGTTTTCGTACCGTTTGCGGAACATCTCGGGGCTGATCGACGAGCGAATCGCTGTTTCCACTTCGTCGCCGCTCGGCCAAATATCCTTCAAAAAAACCGGTTGATTCTCTTTTCCAAAACCAATCGGGTCTTTATACGGATCGAAATTAACCGTTCCAGCCAGGGCATAGGCGACGACAAGCGGAGGCGAAGCCAGGTAATTCGCTTTGACAAGAGGGTGGATGCGCCCTTCAAAATTTCGGTTGCCGCTCAAGACGGAAGTGACAGTCAACTCATTGGCTCGAATCGCTTCCGCCACTTCCGGTATCAGTGGACCGCTGTTTCCGATACATGTGGTGCATCCATAACCGACAACATGGAAGCCGAGTTGTTCAAGATACGGAAGAAGTCCCGCTTTCTCAAGGTAATCGGTGACCACACGGGAACCGGGACCCAGGCTTGTTTTCACATTGGGATTCCGTTTCAAACCCATTTCCACCGCTTTTTTCGCCAACAATCCAGCCGCGAGCATGACTGAAGGGTTGGAAGTATTCGTACAAGACGTAATCGCTGCAATAACAACAGAACCGTTGGTCAGTTCGCCCGTCGTTCCGTCTGCATGTCTGACTGTCACTTTTTTATCCGCTTGTTCAGGCGTTAAACCAAATCCGCCTTCCCGTAGCGGCTGCACGAGCGCTTGTTGAAAACGCTCCTTCATGTGTGTGAGATCGATGCGGTCTTGCGGACGTCTCGGTCCAGCCATGGTAGGCATTACAGTCGATAGATCGAGTTCAACGATATCAGAGAAAAGAGGATCGGGCGTTTCGTCTGTCCGGAACAACCCTTGCGCCTTTGTATACGCTTCCACAAGAGCAATGTGTTCCTCACTGCGTCCCGTCATGCGCAAATAATCCAATGTCTCTTCGTCAACAGGGAAAAAGCCCATCGTTGCACCATATTCCGGAGCCATATTCGCGACGGTGGCACGATCGGCTAAGCTGATCGTGCTTAATCCTTTCCCGAAAAATTCCACAAATTTTCCGACTACCCCTTTTTTTCGAAGGATATTGGTGATCGTAAGTGCCAAGTCGGTGGCTGTGGATCCTTCAGGAAGTTGTCCGGTCAGGCGAAAACCGATGACCTCAGGGGTGACGAAGTACAAGGGCTGACCAAGCATCCCCGCTTCCGCTTCAATCCCGCCTACCCCCCAGCCAAGGACACCCAATCCGTTAATCATCGTTGTGTGAGAATCGGTACCGACTAAAGAATCTGGATAGACCTGTAGTACATCTCCATCCTGTCTTTGCAGTACAACGGAAGCTAAGTATTCAAGATTGACCTGATGCACGATCCCTGCAGACGGTGGCACCACACGGAAATTTTGAAAAGCTTTTGTTGCCCAGTGAAGAAACTTGTAACGCTCTTCATTGCGTTTGAATTCGATCTCAATGTTTTTGCTGAGCGAATCGGCGCTGCCGAAAGAATCGACCTGTACCGAGTGGTCGATCACCAGGTCAACAGGGACAAGAGGATTGATTTTCGACGGTTCTCCACCTAGATCATGCACCGCTTGTCGCATGGCGGCCAAATCGACGACGGCAGGAACACCGGTGAAATCTTGCAGGACGATACGGGCGGGCATAAAAGGAACCTCATGCACTTCACCGCCATTGCTCGGTGCTGGATCCCAATTGGCCAAACGACGAACATGCTGTTCGGTGATCGCCCGATTGTCCATTTTTCGCAATACGGATTCCAACAAGATTTTGATCGTGAAAGGGAGCCTGGAAACAGGCCCAACCCCTTGTTCTTCAAGCGCTTGCAAGCGGTAGTACTGATAAGACCTTCCGTTTATATGTAAAGTTGACAGTGAAGAGAAAGGGTTATGAACCAACAGTATCAACCTCACTTTATGTCCGATTTTTGTTTACTCGACTATTCTGTGCCAAATCGGAATCGACTAATCGTCTTCTGAGTGATTTGACAAAAGATACATAACCTGTTCCGTTTTAACCATGATAAAAGTTGTAGATGTCCAAGTTACTCAAGTTGTATCGGCGGAGGACGGAATAATTCGATGAGGAGGGAATACATATGGAACCTATGGAACCAGAAATCAATCGCAAAGTGAATGAATCTAGCAATGTGTTGAACGACTTGGCCGAAGAAGATAAGGAAGAAGGAATGGATCGAATGGTGGATGAAGGTGGCGGAGTCGTGGAACAAAACGTTCCTGCCGGCGCCCCGATTCTGCGCAACGATTTGACCGATGTTCAAAGCTAAAGACGGAGGAAACACGATGTTGGCTTATAACCTCTTGCATGCGATTCTGATCTTGTCCACATGAATCCGGGCATTCACCGATACATGCATCGCAGGTATGGAAGCGGATGGGGAACGCTGCAAGTATGATGCGGAGTTGAGCACATCGGTGAATCCTTTGACTCGGTTATGTTCGGGCGCCCCATATCGCGTAAAAAAGCGTATCTTGACGGTCAGAGAAGTGGCGCGAGAAGAAGGTCTAACAAGAGAGTTGGAACCTATTTGAATATACGCAATATGACAAGAAGATCAGTATCTGTTCATCGCATCCGCACATCTGAGGCGGATGCTTTCATTATTGGTGTAAAAAAGGTCCGCTTTGATCCGTTATTCATTGTTTTGTTGACAAGGGAATTTGATGCGTCTTATATGTTTGCCGCAGAAAAGCTATTCATGTACAATTAGTGGAAAAGAGAAGTAAACCCTGAAAGGGGAAACAGGATGTCGAACGAATCGCGAAAACAACTCTTGCGCAACCTTCCTGCGGTTCATCGTGTGATTGTTTCACCGGAATGTGAACCATTGTTGCAAGAGTATGGTCACACGCTTGTTTCGAAAACGGTATCGGAAGTGATCACTACGATTCGCAATCGCATGCTTGCGGGGGAAGAACAGCAAGCGCCGACGATGGAGCAATTGGTCGAGGCGGTCGAAAGAAGATTGACGCTCCTCTATCAAACACATTACCGGCGCGTCATAAACGCGACAGGAGTCGTTTTACATACGAATTTGGGACGTGCCCCGCTGGCGTCAAGTGCGGTCGATATCCTCGTTAAGACAGCTTCCGGGTATACGAACCTCGAACTGAATTTGGATACGGGGGAGAGAGGCACTCGCTATGCGCATGTCGAGGATTTGATCTGCAGGCTGACGGGAGCTGAAGCCGCGCTTGTCGTCAACAATAATGCGGCAGCCGTCTTGCTCGTCTTGCGGGAGATGGCCAAAGGGAAAAAAGTTGTGATTTCGCGTGGGCAACTCGTTGAAATTGGCGGCTCTTTTCGCGTCTCGGAAGTGATGGCAGAATCTGGAGCGATTTTGCATGAAGTGGGTACTACGAACAAGACGCACGGGTATGATTACGAACGGGCGATCGACGAAGAAACCGCACTGGTGATGAAAGTGCATACCAGTAATTTTCGTATTGTCGGGTTCACTCATCAGCCCATTCTGGAAGAGCTTGTGCGCATCGCCCATGAGCGAAACGTTCCCGTATACGAAGATCTCGGTTCTGGCTCACTGCTCGATTTGAGGAAATATGGCATCGGAGATGAACCGACCGTCAGCGAGAGCGTGAAAGCGGGAGTGGATATCATTTCGTTTTCCGGAGATAAACTGCTCGGAGCGACACAGGCAGGAATCATTATCGGCAAAAAAGAATATATAAAGCGATTGAAACGAAACCAATTGACGCGTGCATTGCGGGTGGACAAACTGACGTTAGCCGCTTTGGAAGCGACCCTTCGCTTGTATCTCGACGAGGAGAAGGCGATCCGGGAAATTCCCACTCTGTACATGTTAACCCGCTCATTTGAAGACTTGAGAGAAGCTGCGGAAGAATTGGCATCCGGCTTGCGAAAGATCTTTCACGAGCTAGCAAACGTGTCGGTGGTCGATGGCGTTTCGCAAGTGGGAGGAGGCAGCTTACCGACGGAAGAGCTGCCGACTTTACTGGTGGCTGTGAAGAGCAGTCAGTTCTCACTCAATGCTTTGGCAGAAGCGATGCGCCTTGTGGATATCCCCGTAATGGCGATGATTCGAAAGGAGGCTTTGTTGTTCGATGTCCGTACAATCTTCAGACGAGAAATCCAAGAATGCATTGAAAGTGTCCGCAGAGCGTTCGCCAACATCTGTTGACGGCATGACACCTGAAGAAGCTGTTCGGCTTACATTGCTGACTGAGAAAGCGGGCTGAGGTTGCAAAATCGGCCCAGCCGATTTGGCTCAAGTTTTGAGCCATCTACCGAAAAACATGCCCAATCCGGATGTGATCGTCGGACTGGACACTTCCGATGATGCCGGGGTCTATCGTTTGAATGAGGAAACAGCCCTCGTGCAAACGGTCGACTATTTTACTCCGATCGTCGATGATCCCTACATGTTCGGCGCGATCGCTGCGGCAAACGCGTTGTCTGACGTCTATGCGATGGGAGGCAAACCGCTTACCGTACTGAACATCGTAGGATTTCCGGTTAGCAAATTGGATAAAAAGATTCTGGCGGAAATCTTGCGTGGCGGTGCCGACAAAGTGAAAGAAGCAGGGGCCGTGATAATCGGAGGTCATTCGATCGATGACCGTGATCCGAAGTTCGGAATGGCTGTGACTGGCATCGTTCATCCTGATAAGGTATGGACCAATGCCGGGGCATGCCCGGGCGACAAGCTGATTTTGACGAAACCGATCGGCGTAGGCATTTTGACTACGGCCATCAAACGGGGAAAAGCATCGCAAGATGCGATCGAACGCGTGCAGCAAGTGATGGCGTCTTTGAATAAAACCGCTTCCGAAGTCGCTCATGGCTTTGAAATACACGCATGCACGGACATCACCGGTTTCGGCTTGCTCGGCCACGCAATGGAAATGGCCCGCGGCTCCTGCGCAGGGATTGTCATTCATGCGGATCGGGTTCCCGTGCTGCCCGAGACACGCTCCCTCGCGGAACAGGGAATCATGCCCGGAGGCACACATCGCAACTTCGACTGGTTGAAAGACGATGTGGATTATGCCGGACATATCGA
This sequence comes from Collibacillus ludicampi, assembly GCF_023705585.1. NCBI lineage: Bacteria > Bacillati > Bacillota > Bacilli > Caryophanales > Alicyclobacillaceae > Collibacillus > Collibacillus ludicampi. Next base: position 206,623 of record NZ_BOQE01000001.1, on the reverse strand, counting down.
CGAGACGATGCGCTACATCCTATGTGATGCGGTGACATCGGGCGGACTTCTCTTATCGGTACCGGCGGGTGATGCGGAACCGCTTGTTCAAGCGCTTCACGGAAAAGGTGTCACAGAAGCGGCGATCATCGGAGAGGTTGTCAGCGACCATCCGAAACGGATTGTGGTCAAGTGAATCATATACGAGTTGGACAGTCATCATACACGATGACTGTCTTTTCTTTTTTGGTAGTCCCTCATAATGCAAGCGTCACCATGAGAAGATGAAAACTTTTTTGAGTAGAAATAGAAGATTGAGTCTGCCAAAATAATCGGACTGGCTTTTGGGTGGGTTGTATCGCTTTGCAGCCCAGAGGTGAGTGAAAGGTCGTTCCGCTTCCTTTCGGAAGTTTAGGGGCATATGCTTTGCGCGTAATAGCGACTTTGAAGGTCGTCTCGCAACATATGATTATGATTTCATGCGAGACGACCTTCACGGAGCATAAGCGCAATGCATATACCCGCTGAAACGACCTCCACGGAGCATGAGTGCAAATCATATGCCACAAATACGACCTTCATCGAACCCAAGCGCAAAGCGATACACCCACCCAAGCACTCATCTTCAAGATAGCAATCGCTGCACCCAGAATGCCAAAAGGGTAGTTACGTAATGTACAGATTTGTCTTTGAAAGTTTATGATAGAAAATTGAATGGTAATGATTGAATATGAATGATTATGATTGATTGTGTGATAACCTTGTGATACATTATAAGAAATCGCTTTCGGGAGGTGATTGTATTTTAAGTGTTGAAAGGCAACATTTCATTATGGAAGAAATACGAACGAAGGGATCGGTTCGTATATCCGAATTGATGAAAATGCTTACTGCGTCCGAATCAACGATTCGGCGTGACCTGGAAGAGTTGGAGAGACAAGGTTTGATTAAAAGGGTACATGGAGGGGCTGTGTTGCTCCAACATATGACTTACGAACCCTCCAATCTCGATAAATCGGTCATGTTTGCGGAAGCTAAGGAAAAAATCGGGAGACTTGCGGCAAGCCTCGTGGAAGAGCATACCTCGTTGATAATTGATGCAGGCACGACAACGGCCGCACTTGCCCGACATCTTCAGACTCCTCATCTTCGTGTCATCACCAACGGGTTGAATGTCGCCGAGATCCTCAGAGGGAAACAATATAACGTTCTCGTGACCGGCGGCGTGCTCAAAGCCAATACTCAAGCGATGGTGGGCGAGTTGACATTGGAGCTCTTATCACGGTTTCATGTCGACATCTGTTTTTTAGGGATCAACGCGCTTTCACAGGAGGAAGGGCTGACCACGCCTGATATGCAAGAAGCATTTGTGAAGCAAGCGATGATCCGCGCGGCTCGTAAAGTTGTTTTGCTTATCGACAGTTCGAAATTCGGCAAAGTCACACTCTCGCACGTCGCCGGCATCCGCGAAATCGACATCGTAATAACGGACGAAGGAATCAGCAATGAAGATCGCTCCTGGCTCGAAGAAAACGGTGTTACAGTCATGGAGGCAAAGGAGTGAAGGACTTGAAAATCGTAACAGTGACTCTCAATCCGGCAGTGGACCTAACACTCAATGTGGATGTTTTACGTATAGGCGAAATCAATTCCGTTTCTTCCATGAGGAAAGACAGTGGGGGAAAAGGGATCAACGTTTCCAAAGTGATACACAATTTGGGGATGAAAACGGTTGCGACTGGATTTATCGGCGGTTCAACCGGGGAATGGCTCCAGGCGGATCTCAAGCATAAAGAAATTCCTGCCGACTTTATCAAGATCGCGGGTGAAACACGCACAAACGTGAAAATCATCTCACCGGAGTCCGAGACGCAATGCAATGGTACGGGGCCCCATCCTCATGAAGAGGACCTGGTTCGCTTATGTAACAAAATCGATCAATTGCTGGAAGACGGGGATGCACTCATTCTTGCGGGAAGCGTACCAGGCGAAACGGATCCCATCGTTTACCGGAAGATCATTCAATCGCTTCGCAAGAACGTGTTTATCGCGCTCGATACTTCGGGTGAAGCGTTGAAAGAATCGATTGCAGGAAAACCCGATTTGATTAAGCCTAATGAGGAAGAACTGAGTCAATTGGCAGGTATTGAGTTGCGAACGGAAGGAGAGATTGTGCGAACCGCGCAGGAACTATTGGCGCAAGGAGTGAAGCATATCCTCGTTTCTTTGGGCGAGAGAGGTTCTCTTTATGTGTCCAAACAGGGAGCCTTTCGTGCGGTTACTCCGAAGGTGGAGGCGAGAAGCACCGTCGGTGCGGGGGACGCGACTTTAGCAGGATTTGTGACCAAGTATTTATCAACAGGTGATGCGCTCGCTTCGTTCGTATTTGCCAATGCGTGCGGTGTAGCTACTGTTCTCAAAGAAGGTTCACAAGTCTGCAACCGTACCGAGGCAGAACAGTTCGTCAATCAGATTGTTTGTATGCCAATAAATGGGGTGAGTGTATGAAGATCACTGATTTATTACAAGAAAGCAGAATTTTATTGCAATTACAAGCGGAAAATAAAGCGGATCTGTTCAAAGAACTATCAGACCTTTTGAAACGGGACGGACTACTTACAGATCAAGAGGCTTACCTGCAAGCGCTGCGCAAACGGGAGGAGGAAGGAACGACTGGAATCGGCGACGGTGTGGCCATCCCGCACGGTCGATCATCAGCTGTTGTCCGTCCGGCACTTGCACTCGGTTTGAGCCGCGGAGGGATCGAATACGAATCCTTGGATGGCAAGCCTGTTCACATTGTTTTTATGATCGCCGTGCCGGAAGAAGCGAATGATGAGCATCTGCGCGTACTGGCGTTGCTTTCACGGTTATTGATGAACGAAGAGGTACGTGAGGGACTGTTGTCGGCTCAATCAACGAAAGATGTCATCGCTCTCATCGATCGCTACTCGGAACCCGAGCAAAATTCCTCTCAAGATCCTAAAGCAGTAAAAAAAGTGGTGGCGGTTACCGCTTGCCCGACAGGCATTGCGCATACGTATATGGCTGCGGAAGCGCTAGAAAAGGCGGCGAAAGAACTCGGTTTTGAGATCAGAGTTGAAACGCAAGGCTCTGTCGGTGCAGAGAATGTTATTGATAACAAAGATCTGCAGGAAGCGGAAGCAGTGATCATTGCCGCCGATAAAAAAGTCGAGTTGGATCGTTTCATAGGAAAGAAACTCGTGGAGGTACCGGTATCTGCAGCGATCAAAGATGCGAAAGGTTTGATTGAACAAGCATTGTCAGCTCCTGTTTATCGAGGAGGAGAAGATTATACCGATCGTGTAAGACGGGCAAAAGAAGAGAAGAAAGCTGCGATGCCGCCGTTTTACAAACATTTGATGAACGGCGTTTCCAATATGATTCCTTTGGTGACAGCCGGAGGTTTGTTGATCGCTCTCAGCTTCGCGTTCGGTATTACCGCTTTTAAAGATCCCGCTTCCCCATACCATTCGATCGCCAAAGCATTGATGGATATCGGCGGAGGCTCCGCATTTGCCCTTATGGTTCCGATTCTTGCAGGATTTATCGCTATGTCGATCGCCGATCGTCCAGGCTTAGCACCGGGTCTTGTCGGCGGTATGCTCGCCTCGACAATTGGAGCAGGGTTTCTTGGAGGTATCATCGCCGGTTTCTTAGCCGGGTATGTTGCCAAATGGATTCGCGATGGCATCAAGCTGCCAAAAAATCTGCAAGGTTTGATGCCCGTTCTTATCATTCCGTTCTTCGCGACGGCGATCGTCGGTCTGGTCATGGTCTTTGTCATAGGCACGCCAGTGAAGGGGCTGATGGATTGGCTGACCATGGGATTGAAGAATATGGGAGCTTCCGCGTCGGTAGGGCTTGGATTGTTACTTGGCGCGATGATGGCTGCTGATATGGGCGGGCCGATCAACAAAGTGGCTTACACATTCGCGACCGGACTGTTAGGCACACAGACCGATGCCGGCTATACCGTTATGGCGGCCGTGATGGCTGCCGGAATGGTTCCGCCTCTCGGAATGGCTCTTTCCACGTTGATCTCAAAACACAAATATTCTCAGGAAGAACGGGAAGCGGGAAAAGCGGCTGCTGTGCTGGGAATCTCTTTTATTACGGAAGGAGCGATCCCCTTTGCTGCACGCGATCCGTTCCGCGTCATTCCTTCGATTATCATCGGTTCGGGCGTAACAGGGGCGTTGTCGATGTTGTTCCATTGTACGTTACGGGCGCCACATGGCGGGATTTTCGTTCTGGCGGTACCGAACGCTGTCGGCCATGTGGGTCTTTACGCTTTGGCGATCCTCATAGGTGCCGTGGTCACGGGAATCCTTGTCTCTGCATTGAAGAAACAGATTGAAAATTAGTCAAAAAGGTCGGAAAAAGGGCGAAAAACACTCTTTTTCCGACCTTATTTTAAATATTCCGGAAATGATTGGAGAAAACGATTCGGCTTCTGATTCCTGAAAAATGCTCGTCGTTGCTATTGTTTCATCCTCTTCTGAGGATCAGTCCCGGTATCGTCAGAATACTGACATCGTACGCGGTTGCTATTACAAAACGGTCAGTTCCAAGGTCATAAGCGATGATTTGTGATCGTTCCTCGAGATCTCCTCGTTTTTTTCCTACGTAGAGCGGATACACTAGGAAACAAGGAAAGGAGGGGCTGGCATGCGTAAAAGTATCTGGCAGCATTGGAATGAGAACGAAAATTCGCGGCTCTTGCCGGTTGATGTTCATGATTTTTTGGAAAAAACCGCCTACTTGGAAGATGATGAAGCTCTGACAACGATGGGAATCACCCATAAAGAAGTACAAACATTAAAAAATCGGATGCGTAAATAGTGGAACCTCTCCGTTGACGTTCCGATTCTGCAGCAGTAGACTTAGGGACTGGGAGGTGCTCGAGTGCTGCTTCGAGTCGAACAAGTCCAGTTTAATTTTGAGAGAGAAGTGGAAAGGCTCATCTATCTTTTTTTGCCTGAATGTTCTCTAGTTTTTTCATCAGAACCTTCACATGAAGATGTGACGATCAAGCTGTGGCTCAAGGATCTCGGAAACGCTTTGCGGGCGCGAGGGGAATTGCATGTGCGCGACAGTACTTCTTATGTACATGAGTTTACCAAGCTGCTGCCTGACGATGCGGATTCCGTTTTTCGGCGTAGGAGAGGAAAACAGGCGGTTCTGCACGTGTTGCACGATTGTCTGTCCGACTATACAGGTGAACAGCAACCGTGGGGGATTCTGACGGGCGTTAGGCCCATGAAACTTGTCCATCAGATGATCGAACAAAGGTTGGATCCAGTGATGATTCGCCGGCGACTCGCCGAAGAATACAGGATTTCGGACTCGCGTATCGATCTCTTGCTTGAAATTGCAGACATTCAACTTCAGGTGATCCCCGATCTCTACCAACTGGAAAAAGAAGTATCCCTTTATATCGGTATTCCTTTCTGTCCGACACATTGCGCATATTGTACGTTTCCCGCCTATTCGATGATCGAGAAATACACATATGCTCACGAATTTCTGGGCGCTCTTGAAAAGGAGTTAAAGGCTGTGGGCGAATGCCTGCGCCAGTACGAAATCCCTGTGACGAGTGTTTACGTAGGAGGAGGTACTCCTACGTCGTTGAATGCTCCCGAATTGGAACGCCTCATGGAAGCGTTGTACAAGGAAATTCCGGGGCAAGACCGCTGGCGTGAACTCAACGTGGAAGCGGGACGTCCGGATACGATCACCCCTGATCGAATCGATGTCTTACGCCGCTTTAAAGTCAACCGCATTTCCGTGAACCCGCAGACATTTAAAGCGGAAACGCTCAAGACCATCGGACGCGGACATACCCCTGATATCGTGGATCGCCGTTTTCACCTCGTCAGGGAAGCGGGATTTGAAAATATTAATATGGATATGATTTTGGGTCTCCCGGGTGAAGATCTCGATGATATTCGCTATACGCGGGAACGGATCGAAAAACTGTCTCCCGATTCAGTGACTGTACATACGATGTCTTTCAAGCGTACGGCAGTTGTCAATAAAGAGAGGGAAAAATTTGAGATTCCGCATACAGAAATGGTCAGGAGAATGATGGAAGAGACGTCGGCATGGTCAAGATCACTCGGTTATAAACCCTATTATATCTATCGTCAGAAAGACATTCTCGGTAACTTGGAGAATGTAGGATATTCTCTGCCTGGTAAAGAGGGGATTTATAACATTTGCATCATGGAAGAACGCCAGACGATCATCGGTATCGGCGGGGGAGCGACAACCAAATTGATCGGATTAAACGGGAAAAATTTGGGGCAAGTTTTTAATCCGAGAGAACCGAAAGCGTATGTAGAATCGATCGAATCGGTTATAGCCAGAAAGATCGATGCACTTCGCAAAACGTTTGAACAAGTGCAAACACGCGTATAGACTAGCATCCACCCACCGGTTCGGTTATAATAGAACTATCTTGACAAATCCGTGAAGGGCCTGTGTATCATTCCATCTTACATACATAATGTGTTGAACCATATACATCATATCCGATGATGGGAAGAAGTACCTCGAAGAGCCTGACCAGAGAGGAAACAGCGTGGCTGAGACTGTTTCTACAGAAGCGTCGAGGGAAGAACACCCCTGAGGACCCAAGGCGGAATTTATCCGTCACGGGCGCGGTCAAGCGTTATCTCGAAGAGTGGGGGCTTTGCCTCAATGAGGGTGGTACCACGGGAGAAGTGCGGTCTCTCGTCCCTGGCGGAAAATGATCTGTTGGGGGCGAGGGGCTTTTTTGTATGGCTCTTTGGTCTGCTTAGGCACGTAGATTTCAAGCGGCGCCATCAGAAGAGTGATGAGTGTCTTTGGGTGGGCGTAATGCTTTGCGTGAGACAGCGACCTTGGAGGTCGTCTCGCATCCATTGGAACGTTAAAGGAGCATATGCTTGGCGTTTAACAGCGACTTTGGAGGTCGTCTCGCAACAACTAAACATATTCCAAGCGAGACGACCTCCACGGAGCATGAACGCCAAGCATATGCCTCAAGAAGACCTTCACCGAACCTAAGCGCAAAGTGATTCATCCACCCAAGCACTAGTTTTCAAAGTAATATGAAGGAGGTTTTCATATGTTGACCAATCGTCCACGCGGCACGTCCGACCTCTTACCCGGTGTCGTAGAAAAGTGGCAATTTGTTGAACGGGTCGCACGAGACGTATGTCGCCGATATAACTATCATGAAATCCGCACACCCATTTTCGAACATACAGAGCTCTTTCAACGAGGAGTGGGCGAAACGACGGATATCGTTGAAAAAGAGATGTATACATTCACGGATAAAGGGGGGCGTTCCATTACATTGCGTCCGGAGGGGACAGCTGGAGTCGTGCGCGCGTTTGTGGAAAACAAACTGTATGGCAATCCGGAAACCACCAAGCTCTACTATGTGGGTCCGATGTTCCGTTATGAGCGCCCTCAAGCAGGCCGCGAACGCCAATTTGTCCAGTTCGGTATCGAAGCGCTGGGAAGCGATCATCCCAGTGTCGATGCGGAAGTTCTCGCCATGGCGATGACCTTTCTATTGGAAGCCGGTCTCCAGGGACATACACTTGAGATCAACTCGGTCGGTTGCCCTTCCTGCCGTGCCGTGTACAGAGAACGGTTACTGGAACATTTGGCGGCGATCCGTCCGGAACTGTGCAGCGATTGTCAAAATCGCTTTGAACGAAACCCCATGCGGATTCTCGATTGTAAAGTTCCGCGCGACAAAGAGTTGACGGCCGATGCGCCCACGATGCTCGATTGTTTATGCGAATCGTGTTCCGCACATTTCGAAGCGGTCAAGCGATACTTGGATGATTGCGGTATCCCTTATTCGGTCAATCCAAGGATCGTGCGCGGGCTCGATTATTATACACAAACCGCTTTTGAAATCACGTATAACGGCCTCACTCTGATCGGAGGAGGGCGCTATAACGGTCTGGTGAAACAGATCGGCGGACCGGACGTACCCGGGATTGGCTTCGGTTGCGGAATGGGGCGGGTGATCGATGTCCTGAGCGAACAGGGAGTGGACATGAAGATCACACCAGGCATCGATGTATTTCTCATCGCATTAGGGGAAGAAGCTGAACGGAAAGCCGTCTCCCTGTTGCAGGAGATTCGAACCGCAGGACTCACGGCTGACAAAGACTATCTCGGAAAAAGCGTGAAAGCGCAGATGAAGGCGGCCGATCGGGTGCATGCGAGACAAGTGGTGATTCTCGGTGAGGAAGAATTGGCGAAAGGAGTAGCCAATGTCAAAGACATGGCGACAGGCGAACAAATCTCCGTACCGTTTCATGAATTAATCAAAAAATTACAGATGCAGAAAGGATGAGCCTGATGAACGGTGTCAGCAGATTTACGTTAACCCGCGATCATCATTGCGGGGAGTTACGCATCGATCATGTAGGAAAGACGGTGGTTCTATCCGGATGGGTACAAAGACGCCGCGATTTCGGTAAACTGATCTTTATCGATTTGCGTGACCGCAGTGGAATCGTTCAGGTGGTTTTTGATCCGGAGTTGATTGGAACAGAAGCGGAATCGGTGATGGAGGTTGCGGACAGCCTTCGTAACGAATACGTTGTTTCCGTGCAAGGGAAAGTCGTGGCCCGTGCCGAAAACACGATCAACGAGAAGATCCCTACGGGCGAGATCGAAGTTCAAGCTGAAAAAATCGAAATCCTGAATGCGTCAAAAAATCCCCCTTTCTATATTCAGGATCACATTGATGTGGAAGAGAATGTAAGACTCAAGTACCGTTATCTCGATTTGCGCCGTCCTGAAATGTTAAATACGTTTGTGTTGCGTCATAAAGCCATCAAATTCATTCGTGACTTTTTGGATCGCGAGAATTTCCTGGAAGTCGAGACTCCTATGTTGACGCGCTCGACGCCGGAAGGAGCGCGCGATTATCTGGTTCCCAGCCGATTGCATCCCGGAGAATTTTACGCATTGCCACAATCCCCTCAGTTGTTTAAACAACTGCTGATGGTCTCCGGATTTGAACGTTATTTTCAAGTCGCTCGCTGTTTCCGCGATGAAGATTTACGGGCAGATCGCCAGCCGGAATTTACGCAATTGGATATCGAACAATCCTTCATGTCGTTACCTGAGTTCCAGGCGTTAATGGAACGGTTGATGGCCGAAATGTTCCAGCATTTGTTGGGGGTTGAGATCCCGCGGCCTTTCCCTCGTCTCACATATAAAGAGGCGATGGATCGTTACGGTTCCGATAAACCGGATATCCGCTTCGGAATGGAGTTGAAAGATATATCTGATGTGGTGGCCACGTCCGGATTCAAAGTGTTCCGTTCGACTGTGGAAGCCGGAGGCAAGGTAAAAGGAATCAATGCCAAAGGGTGCGCTGGATACAGCCGTAAACAAATCGACGAACTGGAACAATTTGCGAAACGTTACGGTGCCAAAGGGCTCGCATGGATGGCTGTTAACGAAGACGGAATTAAATCACCGATCGCCAAGTTTTTCACAGATGCGGAGATTGAAGGGATTCTTGCCAACCTGGAAGCGGAACAAGGAGATCTTCTCTTGTTCGTGGCAGACAAGCCAAAAGTTGTCGCGGACGCACTCGGAAATTTGCGTCTCAAACTGGGAAAGGAACTCGGCATGATTGATGAGAGCCGCTTCGCTTTCCTTTGGATCACCGAATTCCCGCTGTTGAGTTACGATGAAGAAGAGGGACGTTATGTGGCTGAACACCATCCGTTTACGATGCCGATGTGGGAAGACCTTGACAAATTGACAACCTCACCGGCGGAAGTGCGCGCTCAAGCGTACGATATGGTACTGAACGGATATGAGATCGGTGGCGGATCGATGCGTATTTTCCGTAGAGAAATCCAGGAAGCGATGTTTCAAGCGCTCGGATTTACGATGGAAGAAGCATGGGACAAGTTCGGTTTTCTGCTGGAAGCGTTTGAATATGGAACCCCTCCGCACGGCGGAATTGCTTTCGGTATCGACCGCATACTCATGATCATGGCGGGCCGTCAATCGTTGCGAGATGTCATCGCTTTCCCGAAAACATCTTCGGGAACCGATCTGATGACGCAAGCGCCCTCCGATGTGAGTGAGCGACAATGGCGTGAGCTTCATATCCGTCCGGAGGCGGCCAAGGAGGAAGTCGTCAAGTGAAACGGATCGACCTGCGCAGTGATACGGTAACGAAGCCGACGGAAGCGATGCGCCGCGCCATGTATGAGGCGGAAGTCGGTGACGACGTATATGGTGAAGATCCGACAGTCAATCGACTCGAGGAATTGGCTGCAGAAATCCTCTGCAAAGAAGCCGCAATGTTTGTTACGAGCGGAACGCAAGGAAATCAGGTCGCCATACTTGCACACACACGCCCTGGCGAGGAAATCATTCTAGAAGCGGAATCCCATATCTTCTACTATGAAGCGGCTGCCGCATCCGCGTTTGCCGGGGTACAAACGCGAACCATTCCTGGCAAACGCGGGGCGATGGATCCGTCGGACGTGGCGAAAGCGGTTCGTGGAAAGGATATCCATCAACCGCGCACAGCCATGATCGCCATCGAAAATACACACAACCGTGCGGGGGGCACGGTAATTCCCGTATCGAATATGCAAGCGATCTATAATATCGGACGGGAAGCGAATGTTCCCGTTCATCTGGACGGTGCACGTCTGTTTCATGCTGCGATCGCAACCGGACAGGATGTAAAAGCGTTCACGCAGTATGTAGATTCCGTTCAGATTTGTTTGTCTAAAGGGTTGGGGGCACCGGTCGGCTCTTTGCTTGCAGGGACGAAAGAATTCATCGAGCGGGCGCGGGTGTGGCGGAAACGCCTAGGGGGAGGTCTGCGACAAGCCGGCGTGATCGCGGCACCGGGAATTCTCGCGTTAACGGAAATGGTCGACCGTTTAGCTGAAGACCACGAAGCGGCGAAAACGTTGGCCCATGCATTGGCCAATATGAAGGGATTAACGGTTGACTTGCAAACAGTGGAAACGAACATCGTGATCGTCGATGTATCGGAAACCGGAAAAACAGCGGAGGAATTTTTGTCGTTAATAGAACGGGAAGGTGTTCTCGGTGTGTCTTTTGGCGAGACTCAGGTACGTTTCGTGACACATAAAGATGTCGATAGGAATGATATCCGTACAGCAATTGAGAGAATTCACCGAGTGGTTCAGGCAATAAACTGTTAGTATACATCTGCTCGTTTCGTTGCGAGTAAAGGAATCAGCGGCAGCATGCGTGAGATACATCATCTTCCGCGTAAAGCGAAAATGTCAGGCGCAAAATAAAATGAACGTCGAGATACACAGCCAGTTTCCGTTGAGGGGACTGGCTGTGAATTCGACTCTCTCTTTCCTTCCTGGGCAGACAGATGATCGGGATGGTCATGTATGATAGAATAAGATAGATATGGTGTTCTCTATTTACGTAAGATGATATTGAATGCTTCAAGATTGTAAAGTTATTGATGATGAATGACCATACAGCGATCGAACGAATTTCGAAGAGGTTGAGGGGTGGCATAAGATGGACCTTTTCTCTTATCAAGCGGAACAGGAACAGAAGAAAGTTGCTCCTTTGGCTGCACGCATGCGTCCGCGCACGTTGGATGAACTCGTGGGCCAGGAAGATGTGATCGGACCAGGCAAATTGCTTCGTCGCGCGATTGAAAGCGATCAACTGCATTCCCTCATCCTGTATGGTCCCCCGGGTACCGGCAAGACTACGATCGCTCAGATCGTAGCCGGCCATACGAAATCTTTCTTTTGTACGTTGAATGCTGTTACGGCAGGAATTGCTGATATTCGACAGGTCGTGGAACGTGCGAAAGAGAACTTGTCCATGTACAATAAACGTACCGTCCTTTTTATCGATGAGATCCATCGATTTAACAAAGCACAGCAGGATGCGCTATTGCCGCATGTGGAAGACGGTACGATCATCTTGATCGGTGCGACTACGGAGAACCCATTTTTTGAAGTGAATCCGGCGCTTCTTTCACGTTCTCGGGTGTTCCCTGTCAAACGTTTGGAGGAAAAAGATCTGCGAGAAATTGCCGAGCGGGCTCTACGAGACAAAGAGCGAGGGTTAGGTCATTTCCGGGTTCATTTGGACGATGATGCGCTTGACCATTTGATTCGCTATGCGGACGGGGATGCCAGGCGTTTGTTAAATGCATTGGAATTGGCCGTCCTCTCCACCGTCCCGGGGGATGACGGGATCGTTTATATCGATCTAGGAGTTGCTGAAGAATCGATTCAGCAGCGGGCCGTCCAATACGATAAAAACGGTGATCAACATTACGATACGATCTCCGCATTCATCAAATCGATTCGGGGGTCGGATCCGGACGCGGCGGTATACTGGCTGGCGAAGATGATTGCGGCTGGGGAAGATCCCCGTTTTATTGCAAGGCGATTGGTGATCGCCGCATCGGAAGATATCGGGAATGCGGATCCCCGCGCGCTGCAAGTGGCGGTCGCAGCATACCAAGCGGTTGAGTTGATCGGGATGCCCGAAGGAAGAATTCCACTGGCACAAGCCGTCACCTATCTTGCGAGTGCGCCCAAAAGCAATGCCGCTTATAAAGCAATCAACGAAGCGCTCGACGATGTAAGGAACGGGATGTCTTTGGAAGTGCCTGTTCATCTAAGGGATGCCCATTATAAAGGTGCGGAACGTTTGGGGCATGGCAGAGGGTATCTCTACCCCCACGATTATCCGGGACACGTGGTGGAGCAACAATACTTGCCGGACGAATTACTCCATCGTCGCTATTATCGGCCGTCGACGAATGGCTATGAAGCGACGATCAAACGATATCTCGAACATGTACCCAATAGACGCAGTGAGATGTCCAACGTTCGGGAACCGGATAAATAGTCGACTCGCATATACAAACGGATCGCATTATGATTTATGAAGAAGGAGGAAATTCTTTTGAAACTGTCTACGAAAGGACGTTATGGTGTTACTCTGATGTTGGATTTGGCGATGCATCACGGAATTGGACCGATTTCTCTCAAATCGGTAGCGGAGAGACAGGGGCTCTCTGAACATTACTTAGAGCAGCTGATCGCCCCGTTACGGAATGCTGGGCTCGTACGAAGTATTCGCGGGGCATACGGAGGATATGTGTTGCTTAAAGAGCCGCACGAAATTACCGTAGGTGATGTGATCCGGGTTTTAGAGGGACCGATCACCATCGTTGATAATCCCGAAGAAGAACTGAGCGATTTGTGGGAAAAGGTAAGGGATGCGATAAACGAGGTTTTAGATTCAACAACCCTGCAAGATTTGGTTGATAAGAAAAAACAAGCGGGAGATAACTATATGTATTATATTTGATGGCCTGAAGGGCTATAAAGAGAGGGTATATGGCATGAGTAACATCTATCTTGACAATGCTGCGACGACACCGGTTCATCCGAGCGTTCAAGAAGCGATGGAACCTTTCTTGTCTCAAACGTTTGGAAATCCCTCGAGTATTCACCGTTACGGCCGTTTGGCAAAACAGGCGATAGAAAAGGCGCGCGAGCAAGTGGCGCACGCCATCGGAGCGGAACCTGCAGAGATCGTTTTCACGAGCGGGGGAACGGAGGCGGATAATTCAGCCTTAATCGGTACCGTCCTAGCCAATCGAGATCGCGGCAAACATATTGTAACGACGGCAATCGAACATCATGCGATTCTGCACACATGTGAATTTCTTGAGGAAATGGGCTGTACTGTTACATATGTGGCACCGGAGAAGGATGGAATCGTAAGCGTCGAACGCGTGATCGAGGCGATCAGGGAGGATACTGTGCTCGTATCCGTCATGTATGCCAATAACGAAACCGGAGCGATTCAACCTGTCGATACAATCGCTGAGATCTGTCAGGAGAGAGAAATTGCTTTTCATACAGATGCCGTGCAAGCGGTTCCGGTACTCCCCATCGATGTGAAAAAAGAAGGATTTACCTTACTCTCTCTTTCCGGGCACAAGTTGCACGGACCGAAAGGGGTAGGCGCTTTGTATGTATCCCGCACTGCGAAATGGACTCCTCTGCTACGGGGTGGATCGCAGGAAAGGAACCGCAGGGCGGGGACGGAGAATTTGGCTGCAATTGTCGGTCTTGGTGTCGCGATGGAAAGAATAAAAGAAAATCAGAACCGGACTGCTCAACATCTCCAAATGCTGCGCGAACGAATGATTGCTATCTTGAGAGAGGGAATTCAAGAGATCATTATACATACACCAGATTGTTCCATTCCATCGATATTATCGGTCGCTTTTCCAGGTGTTCCGGCGGACATTACGCTGATGAATCTTGATTTGCAAGGGGTCGCCGCTTCCAGCGGTTCCGCTTGCACGGCTGGCTCATTAGAGCCTTCCCACGTGTTGTTGGCGATGGGAATCGATCCGAAGATCGTGCGATCGTCCATCCGTTTCAGCTTTTCTGAACAAAATACGCTCGAAGAAGTGACGGAAGCAGCCAGGAAAACGGTGGAGATCATAAACCGCTTGCGTAAATAAAAGATCGAACCCATTTGTGTATGAAACGTACCCGATCTTGGGTACGTTTTTTTTGAGGTGAAAAGTATGAGAAGAACGAGTGATTGGATTGGCCTTCCTGTCATCGACCTGAAGACCGGAACCACGATCGGCAAAGTGACGGATGTGTTATTTGCCCATGATGATTACGCGTTCGCTTTGATTTTGGAGCGGGGGGGACTTCTCTTCCATTCACGGGCGATTCTGCTTACCGACATTCATAGTCTTGGACCTGACGCTGTGACCATAGAGAGTCCCGAACGAATCAAAGTCATCGAAAACCTCGGTCGATATCGCTGTTTAATGGGGACCGAGACGCGGTTTGTCGGAAAGCAAATGGTTCGAGAAGATGGATTCAATTTGGGTACAGTGGTAGATGTTTACGTTGCGAGCGATTCGGACAAAATAGTAGGGTACGAAGCTTCCGACGGACTGATCGGCGATTTGTTGCATGGACGCAGGCGTGTTCCCTTTGAAGCGACCCTGGAAATCGGTGAGGCGATACTTGTCAAGAATGGTGTCGCTTTGGAAGGAATCTAGTGCAAAGCATATGCCTGCAATGACGACCTTCATCGAACCCAAGCGCAAAGCGATACATCCACCCTAGCACTCTTTTTCAAAATAACACTCATTTTCAAAGAAGTCCCCCATGCCGCAAGCGGCGCCATCAGATGATGAAAAGTGTCTTCGAGTGGGCGTAATGCTTTGCGTGAGACAGCGACTTTGGAGGTTGTCTCGCTTCCTTTGGAACGTTAAAGGGGCATATGCTTGGCGTGAAATAGCGACTTTGGAGGTCGTTTCGCAACAACTAAACATTTTCCAAGCGAGACGACCTCCACGGAGCATGAACGCCAAGCATATGCCCGCAATGACGACCTTCACGGAGCATAAGCGCAATGCATATACCCGCTGAAACGACCTCCACGGAGCGCGAACGCAAAGCATACGCCGACCAAACTACACTTTTTTCAAGATAGGAGGATCCGCATATGTTGTGTTGTCCAAATTGCAAATGCCGGGACATCGGGAAAATCGGAACGAACCAATACTACTGTTGGGGATGTTTCCTGGAATTCAGCATCTTGGGCGAAGAGGTGAGAATGTATCAGGTAGAAGAAGACGGCTCTCTCGTGGCATTCGATTCCGACGGACAATTTGGAGAGTCTAGCATAACGTATGGAACGTAGATTTCTAGTTGACAGATTCCCTCATGATCGTTGTAATGAAGTATGAACAACTACAATCATGGGGGTTTTTTTATGAGTAAGATACGTCTCTTTTTGGAGATGATAAAATTTGAACACACGATATTTGCGCTTCCTTACGCCTATATCGGCATGATTCTAGCCAGTTATTACACGACCGGGAAAATGCCGGGATGGATGACCGTATTTTGGATTACTTTAGCCATGGTAGGAGCGCGAAGTGCAGCGATGGCATTGAATCGATTGATCGACCGTTCCATCGATGCGAAAAACCCGCGTACCGCCAATCGAGAATTGCCTCGCGGGTTAATATCCATAAAGGAAACGACTGTCTTCATCATCTTATCTTTTTTATTATTGGGAATTTCCGCATGGATGCTCAATCCGCTTTGTTTTTATCTCATGCCTGTCGCCGTCGTCGTGCTCGTCGTTTACCCCTATTGTAAACGATTCACGTGGCTATGCCATCTCGTACTTGGCATTGCGGATGCGTTGGCGCCGCTCGGGGCATGGATTGCTGTCACGGGAAGATTTGATCTCCCAGGGATCGTACTTGCTGCCGCGGTCGCCGTTTGGATCGCCGGATTCGATATTATCTACGCGTGTATGGACGTGGATTTCGACAGGAAAGAAGGGATATATTCCATCCCTGCTGCTTTCGGTATCAAAAATGGACTGCATATCTCCCGGTTTTTACATTTCGCAACCGTATTACTTTTCGCCATTCTTCCATTCTTTCTGAAATTGGGAGCGATCTATGAGATCGGCGTTGCGATCGTGGCTTTTCTCTTGATCATCGAACATCGTCTCGTTTCACCCAAAGACATGTCGCAGATCCACACCGCTTTCTTCACGGTAAACAGTGTGATCGCTTCGGTCGCGTTTCTCTTTACCCTAACGGATATTTCTATGCGTCTCTGGTAGCGTAAATTATTGCCTCTGGAGATACGTTTTTTTCGCGAGATCATCTTTTGCGGCGACACGCTCTGGTTTCTAAGAAGGTAGCCCACTATGTTGCAAGCGGCACCATCAGAGGATGAAAAGATTCTTGTGCGGGAAGAGAAATATAAAGTTGCCATAAGCAACAGAGTGGCTTTTGGGTGGATGGTATCGCTTTGCAGCGCAGAGGTGAGTTGAAGGTCGTTGCGCTTCCTTTAAGCTGTTAAGAGGGCATATGCTTGGCGTGAAACAGCGACTTTGGAGGTCGTCTCGCAACATTTGATGATGATTCCATGCGAGACGACCTTCACGGAGCATGAGCGCAAAGCATATGCCCGCAATGACGATCTCCACGAAGAACGAACGTAAAGCATATGCCTCAAAGAACCCAAGCACTCATTTTCAAGATAGCCCTCCATGCCGCAAGCGGCACCATCAGAGGATGAAAAGTTTCTTGTGCGGGAAGAGAGATTTAAGCTGCCTAATGCAACGGAGTATCTTTTGGGTGGGTTGTATCGCTTTGCGGCGCAGAGGTGAGTTGAAGGTCGTTCCGCAACCTCTGTAAAGAATCCCAGCGGGACGACCATCATCGAACCCAAGCGCAAAGTGATACACCCACCCAAGCACTAGTTTTCAAGATAGGCAAGCTTTTCATACCAACCCGGAAAATCGCATATCCTAGGATCAGAAGCATGGACAGGAGGGGGCTCTCAATGAGTCAACATCCACGAAAAACAGCACTCGATTACGCCCTCTTAGTACTTGTCATCCTGGGAAGCCTGTTTCTGTTAACCCAGATGCAATCAATGTTCTCACATTTATGGACATTGTTGAAAGTCGTGCTCACCCCATTCCTGATCGCTATGATTATTTCATACATGTTGAACCCGATAGTGACCAAGCTTGTGAAAAGAGGCGTACCTCGCGGTGCCAGTATCCTCATTATCTATGTGATTTTTTTTGCGGGTGTCACGGTCGTTCTCGTCAATACATTGCCCCGTTTCATCGAACAAGTGAAAGATTTTGTCGAATCGCTTCCCGAGTTGATTCAACGCGTGGATCGTTGGCTTGATCAATTAGCGGATGGAACTAGAAGCCTTCCGCCTGCCGTACGCATTGCTGTTGAAAACAACCTGGATTCCTTGCAGCGGGCCATCACCGAGGCTACCGGAAATTTTTTATCCATGTTGGGAAAATCGGTCGAACAAGTCCTGATCGCGTTCGTCGTCCCTTTTCTCGTTTTTTACATGTTAAAAGATTTGAAGATCATGGAGAAGACCGTGATCGCTCTCTTACCTGTACGTTATCGCAGGGAATCGATCCAATTGTTAAAATCGATCGATGATGCGCTGGGGAATTATATTCGTGGTCAGCTTCTGGTCATGCTTGCTGTGGGTCTGCTTGTCTATGCGGGATATCTGATCATCGGCATGCCATATCCTCTGATGCTGGCCATGATCGTCGCGGTCACCAATATCATTCCGTACGTAGGTCCATTTATAGGTCTTGCTCCTGCGCTGATCCTGGCATTAACCGTTACCCCGGCTATGGTGATTAAAGTCTTGGTGATCAACATGATCGTACAGCAATTGGAAGGCAATATCATCTCTCCACAGATCGTAGGCAGAAGCCTTAACTTGCATCCGCTTCTCATCATTCTCTCACTCCTGTTCGGAGGTGAGATCGGCGGAGTGATGGGACTTATCCTTGCTGTACCGTTCGTTGCTGTGGTCAAAGTGATTTTGCAGCATGTGATTCTCCACTATGTGCGCAAATAAAAGTGAAAACCGATGAAAGGAAAAACGAGACAGAAAAGAGGATTTTACCTTTGGAAGAAGAATTCTTCTAAAACAGAGAGTAAACTAGAAATGGGGTGTGGATGGATGAACTCGCATTTAGATAAAACCATGAAATTTAACGTGAAACATGAAGAGGAAGAGGCAAATGAAGCGGAACGGGCTCTTCTCGTCGCGTATGAAGCGCTTAAAGTCAAAGGCTACAATCCGATCAACCAACTTGTCGGTTACTTGATCTCCGGCGACCCCGCATACATCACCAGCTATAACGATGCGCGCAATCTGATCCGTCGGGTAGAGCGGGATGATTTAATCGAAGAGCTCGTTCGCTACTATCTTGCATCAAGGGTATAAGATTCATGCGAATACTGGGATTGGATTATGGGGACGTCCGCATTGGAGTAGCGATCAGCGATGAGTTTGGATGGACAGCCCAGGGATTGGAAGTGATTCAGAAAAAGAAGGACGATGCTGATATCGAGCGAATTGGACAACTCATCGAACAATATCATGTAGAGACGATTGTAGTGGGTATGCCCAAGAACATGAATGGGACGATCGGTCCGCGCGGTGAATTATCGATGGCGTTCGCTGAGATACTAAAGAAAAAATTTGGGCTGCCGGTGATATTATGGGATGAACGATTGTCCACCGTAGCTGCGGAGCGCGCGTTGATTTCAGCCGATGTAAGCCGCAAGAAGCGAAAACAAGTGAAAGATAAGATGGCGGCGGCCATCATTTTACAAAGTTACCTTGATTCTAAAAAATAGAGAGTAGGTGTACTCATGAGCGAATTGGAGGCTCAAAATATCATCGTGCTGACAGATGAAGAAGGCGGCGAACACGAATTCGAAGTGCTTGAAGTGCTTGAAGTCGAAGAGAAAACGTATGCCATCTTGCAACCCACAGATATGCAGGAGGAAGAAGCGATCATCTTGCGAGTAGAGGAAGATGAGGAAGGGAATCCGATTCTCGTGAACATCGAGGATGATGAGGAGTGGGATCGGGTGGCGGAAGTGTACGACACACTTCTGTTTGAGGAATATGAAGAATAAACCCATTTCTATCCGCAGACCGCAGCAGCTGGTCTGCATTTTTTATCTCGATAAACAATGACTGTCGAAAAATCGCTTTTTCTGTATAATGGAGGGGAATCATTGTCGAAATAAGCAAGGAGTTGTGGAAGTGTACAGAATCTTAATCATACGGAAAAAGTGGCTTATGATCGCGATTTTTCTCTTATTGCTGTTGCTGGGAGGTATTCTATATATCAAAAGTGAATTACAGCCGCCTGATACCGGCAACCGTACGATCATCTTGGAAATTCCCAAAGGGAGCACCACTTATACGATCAGCCATATTTTACGAGACAAAGGCTTGATCAAAAACGCCGCTGTGTTTCGCTGGTGGGTGTATATGCGAGGGGATTACGGCAAATTGCAAGCCGGTATGTACGAGATGAAACAAGGCATGAGTGTCGATGGGATCCTCGACATACTGACGAAAGGGGAAGCCAAAGATAATACGGTTCGTTTCACCGTTCCCGAAGGTTTCACCCTCGAGCAGATCGCTGACCTGCTGGCGAAAAAGGGGTTAGCGAACAAAGAAACATTTATTCGCGTGGCGGATTCGGACTCATTCGATGTTCCTTTTCTCAAAGAAATCCCGAAAACAGCGGGGGTAAAGCATCGTCTGGAAGGATATCTGTTCCCTGATACTTACGAAATCTATAAAGGAACGTCGGAACATGAGATTATCGAACTGATGTTGAAAAATTTTGATACCCGTCTGACACCTGAGATGAGAGCGGAAATTGGCAAAAGAGGAATGACGATTCCTCAAGTCGTTACAGTCGCTTCTTTGGTTGAGCGAGAAGCCCGTGTCCCGAAGGAAAGGCCGGTGATCGCGGGTGTGATTTATAACCGGTTGCATTCGCAGCCGCCGATGATGTTACAAGTCGATGCAACCGTTCAATATGTTCTGGGACATAAAGATGAGTTGTCCCTTCAGGATTTGCAGATTGACAGTCCGTACAACACATATAAACATTTCGGCCTTCCCCCTGGACCGATCGCATCCCCAGGGTTGGACAGTTTGAGGGCTGCGATCGAACCGGATCATAACGATTACCTCTTTTATGTTACGAAGAAAGATGGTTCCGGAGAGCATTATTTTGCAAAAACTTACGATGAGCAATTGCAAAATGAAAAACGGAGCGAGCAAAACGAGCAAAATGTCAGTGCCCGCAAATGAGCTGTATACACGAGAAAAGATGGCCAAAACTATGTGGAAAGGAGGAGGATGGACATGCATGCAGATGAGGACATGTGTTTTTTCGACTCAAGAGGAAAAGAAGAAGCCGAAGACATGGTTGTTGACTATCTCATGGGAGAAAAAGAATTGGAAAAGTTGATCCATCATTTCGCTTACACTGCGGATGACGTCCCGGATGGCCATTCGCATAGGAGGAATGGTAACGACCCTCAGTGATCACTTTTTTGGAAAGAGGTACAAGCGGATGATAGCGAGCGAGTTGATCGATTATATTCACAACCTTCTGCCCGAGAGTGATCCGATCTTACAAGAGATTGAACAACGGGCCAATGAACTGTATATACCGATTCTCGATCCGGAGTCGGCCAGATTTCTCGAAGTTCTGCTCATGATGAAAAAGCCGAAACGGGTTCTCGAGGTTGGGACCGCGATCGCTTATTCTACGATTCGAATGGCGAGACGGATCGAAGGAACGATTACGACACTTGAAGTGGATCCGGAGCGCGCGGCCGAAGCGAGAATGAATTTGCAGCGAACAGGCCTTACTCATAAGGTCGACCTGATTGAAGGGGATGCATTCGAATGGATTCCACGCCTTGACAGGTTTGACCTTATTTTTCTCGATGCGGCCAAAGGGCAGTATCCCCGTTTTCTCGATCTGCTTCTCCCTCATTTGGAAACAGGAGGTCTTTTGATTTCGGATAATATTTTTTTCCATGGATTGGTTCCTGGTGAGAGAGAAGTGAAACACAAACTGAGGACGATTGTCAATCGTTTGAGGGAATATAACCGAATCCTGGCATTCCATCCGGAGCTGGAAACGACGTTCTTGCCTCTGGGTGACGGGATGGCGATCTCCGTAAAAAAATGATACAATATTTGCGATTAAGGCAGTGCGAGTTGGAGGCTTTTCTAAATGAATGCAGATGGCACTCACAAGGAACTTGTATATGAGATCGAACGGCTTTTGCGTGATGTGAGCAAGGAAATGCGACGCAAGGGCCGGGAGATCCTTGTGGATTTTTCCATTACGCCGCCCCAGTTTGAAGCTCTCTTGTTGCTTCAAGAACATGGGGATTTGACCATTGGGGAACTGAGTCAGAAAATGTATCTGGCATACAGTACGACGACCGATCTCGTCGACCGGATGGAACGAAACGAACTGGTGGAACGTGTGCGCGATCAGAACGATCGCAGAGTCGTACGGCTGCATATGTGTGAGAAAGGGAAAGAGTTGATCGAAAAAGTTCTCTTTACGCGTAGAGATTATATCATGAAAGCGTTATCTTCCGTTGATAAGGAGACATTGACATTATTAAAGGTTTCATTGCAAAGTCTGCATGACATGATCATGAAGTAATGATAAAGGCGTCGATGGAAGCTGTTTGTGTTTCCAAGATTGACGCTTTTTTTCTTTGCAAAATACGCTCATGACTTCGTTGATGGTGCTTCGATTGAAGCTTTTTTTACATAACGTATAGTAACAAAAGGCGCTTTACGTTATTGGAGAGGATGAAGAAATGTGAGGAGCAACCCGATAGGATGCCTGGATTCAGGCTATGGCGGTCTAACCGTCGTTAAGGAATTGATGCGCCAATTACCAAGGGAGGATCTCGTGTATGTCGGTGACAATGCGCGATGTCCGTACGGGAGCAGAGATCCTGAAGAAGTGAAGGCATTCACTTTCGAGATCATGGATTTTCTCATGGAAAAGAATGTAAAGATGATCGTGATCGCTTGCAACACAGCGACGGCCGTTTGCTTGCCTGAGGCACGAGAGCGGTATCCGATTCCTGTGATCGGTGTGATCACGCCGGGCAGCCGCGCAGCGATTTTCGCGAGCAAGACAGGGCGTATCGGCGTGATCGGCACCGAGGTTACGATCGCGAGCCATGCATATACGCGAGAATTACACCGGATTAATCCACGACTGCATGTCGTGGCAAAAGCTTGTCCTCCGTTCGTGCCGATCGTTGAAGAAGATCGCATTCAGAGCGATGAAACGAAACAGATTGTCCGGGAATACTTGGAGCCCATACAGCAGATGGATATTGATACATTGATCCTGGGGTGTACCCATTATCCGCTTCTCTCGCAAGTCATACAGAATACAGTCGGGCCACATGTCCAACTGATTTCTTCGGCGGAAGAAACGGCCAGGGAAGCAAGTGTCGTACTCTCCGAACGGGACTTATTAAACGAAGGGAATCTTCATGCCACCTATGAATTTTATACGACCGGTTCTGTAGAAAGATTTCATGCCGTTGGGGAACGATGGTTAGGTTTCCCTATTCACGTGGAAAAGATCGCATTCTCATATGTATGAGGAAACCTGGTGGGCACCCGATTTCAACAGAAAGCTTTCGTCAAGCGGCGGAAGCTTTTCCGCGTTTTTAGGACAAATCGGGCATACTTCGTCCTTCTTCCCGTATACATAAAAATAAAACGAACTATTGGGTAGAGGAGGCCATCGAATGCATTTTAAAAAATGGATGTATGTGGGGGTCATGGCGACGGTTGTTGCGGGAATGACCGGTTGCGGGCTCATACCACATAAAACATCGGAACCGGTGAACGAGCCTGTGTCACAGTCGGGAACGGTTGCTAACGGAGTCGATAAAACATTATACTTCGTCGATCAGAAAGGTTTCGTCGTTCCTCTTGTGGTGAAGGTTCCGCAAACGGAAGGAATTGCTAAAGAAGTCCTGGAATACATGGTGGCGAAAGGACCCGGTGACGCACAATTAAAGGGAACAGGCTTGCATGGTGCACTACCTGAGGGAACCAAAGTAAAAGGGGTTTCGATTAAAGACGGCCTCGCCCGTGTGGAACTATCCAAAGAAGGAATGAACCTGCCTTCCTCGAAAGAAGAATCGCAGATGGTAGATGCGATCGTCTGGGCATTAACGGAATTCCCAAATATAAAAAAGGTGCAGATCCAGTTTGACGGCAGAGAGGTTCCGGCATTGAAAGGCGGAACTCCGGTAGGGATGGCCTTGTCGCGTGACGAAGGCATCAATTTGCAAGTGGCGGATCGTGTGAATCCGTCCAACAGTTCGAAGATCACTCTGTACTTTGAAGGCAGCAACCAGGAAGGTAATTTCCATTATCTAGTCCCTGTCACTCGCGTGATTCCAAAGATCCATGATTCGGACGCCGTAGCGACGACATTAAACGAATTGGCGGCAGGTCCGAAAGTGGAAGGATTGCAGGCGACGGTTCAGCCGACAGCCAAGCTGCTGTCTCCAGCAAAAGTGGAAAACGGTGTCGCTTCCCTCAATTTTAACGAAGGTGCATTGTCAAGTGGAGCAGGAAAACCGATTGACAAAGAGGCGATCGAGTCGATCGTGTTGTCGGTGTCTGCGAATGCGGGGGTGGGAAAAATCAGAATCACGGTAAACGGACAGGTTCCTTCAGTCGAGAAGGGAATCGATTTGACGAAGCCTGTGTCAAAACCTCAGTTCGTGAATCAAAAAACGCTCTAAACCGATGATTTCCTTCAGGCCAACGCGGTTTTGTTACCGTTATGCGTTGGTTTTATTTTTTAAGGCGTTGGATTTTCTAAATTTGGTTATGTTAGTATAGGATAATAGGACTTGGGAGTCGAGGAGGCTTTTGCTTATGAGAGTTGACGGCCGTCTACCGGATCAAATACGTCAAGTGACCATTGAACGACACTATATCAAACATGCGGAAGGATCGGTTTTAATCACTGTAGGGGATACGAAAGTGATATGCACCGCCACCATTGAGGACAAAGTGCCGCCATTCTTAAGAAACACGGGTACAGGATGGATCACGGCTGAATATTCCATGCTTCCGCGGGCCACTCAGCAAAGAAACCAGCGGGAAGCCACGAAAGGAAAATTGGGCGGTCGGACCATGGAGATCCAACGGCTGATTGGACGCGCTTTGCGTTCGGTTGTCCATTTGCCGACGTTAGGGGAACGGACGATATGGGTGGACTGTGATGTCATCCAAGCAGACGGGGGAACGCGTACCGCTTCCATTACCGGTTCGTTTGTCGCCCTGGTTGATGCTTTGCATACGTTGATCGAACGAGGAACGCTTGAAAAAATGCCTCTCACTGACTTTTTGGCTGCAGTCAGCGTGGGAGTTGTCAATGAAGTTCCCGTTCTTGATTTGTGTTACGAAGAAGACTCGTCTGCGAAAGTGGATATGAACGTAGTCATGACCGGTAGCGGTAAGTTTGTAGAAGTCCAAGGTACAGGAGAGGAATCTCCTTTCACTGCGGAAGAGCTACAGAACTTGCTTTTCTTGGCGCAAAAGGGCATCGGCCAATTGATCCGCACCCAGAAAGACGTGCTGGGTCGAGTGGGCGAGTATGTGGGCAAGATATAATTTAGAAAGATGAATGATTACTTAGGGGATATCTCTTTGCGGAAAACGGGCATAAAGGTCGCCTCGCAACATCACACCGACTTCAAATCGGGGAGACTCTCGTCGAGCTCGTGCGCATAGAGGTATCTCCTCCAACCGCAAGTTTCTCAAGATCGATGACCAAGGCAGGGAAGATGACATGGAGCAAAACAACAAAACGATCATTCTCGCCACGCGAAATCAAGGGAAAATTCGTGAATTGGTTCCCTATTTTGCGCGTATCGGATGGACGTTGCAAGGATTGCCTGCAGACGCTCCGTTGATCATCGAAGACGGTTTGACGTTTGCGGAAAATGCACAAAAGAAAGCGGAAACGATCGCACGAATGTACGGCATGGCTGCATTGGCCGACGATTCCGGGCTTGAAGTCGATGCGCTTGGAGGACGTCCCGGTGTATATTCGGCCAGGTATGCGGGTGAAAACGCATCCGATGAAATGAACAACCGAAAACTTCTGCAAGAGATGGTGGATGTACCCGTCGAACTTAGGACAGCTCGCTTCGTTTGTGTCCTCGCTTTATCCATTCCTGGAAAGCGCACCCTATTTTTTCGCGGGGAATGTGAAGGCCGAATCTTGCGGGAGCTGCGCGGTACAGGAGGGTTCGGTTATGATCCGCTGTTTTATTTGCCGCATTTGGACAAAAGTATGGCAGAGTTGACGGTCGAACAAAAAAATCAAATCAGTCACCGTGCGCAGGCGATGAGAAAACTGACCGATTATCTCGTCACATTGACTCCTTCCCGATGATCCTTTATACTTCTACTTGTAGAGAATCGGTACGTCCCAGTAGCTCAGCTGGATAGAGCAACAGCCTTCTAAGCTGTGGGCCGGGGGTTCGAATCCCTCCTGGGACGCCATCCGTTCCTTGCCGTAACAGGTGTCGTTATGGCAAGGTTTTATTTTTGTTCTTTCATACAACTGTTTGAACTCTCAGGAATCTATGTTATAATGAGATGGTTCATGCCAAGGCGTATTCTCTCGGCCTACATAGACGTGGGGAGCAGGTAAGGAGGAAATGCAAGTAATGACTGTTAAATGGGAAAAGATAGAGAATAACGTGGGAGTCCTCGAAGTAGAGGTAGATGCGGATAAAGTGTCGAGCGCACTCGATCAAGCGTTCAAGAAAGTCGTTAAGACGGTTACCGTCCCCGGTTTCCGTAAAGGGAAAGTACCTCGCTTCATCTTTGAAAGTCGTTTCGGCGTCGAGGTATTATACAATGATGCGCTGGATATCCTGTTACCGGAAGCGTATACCAGCGCAGTGAAAGAAACTCAGATTGAACCGGTGGATCGTCCGGAAATCGACATCATCCAAATGGAAAAAGGCAAACCGCTTCTCTTCAAAGCAAAGGTGACGGTGAAACCGGAAGTCAAACTCGGTGCGTATAAAGGGGTCGAAGTCCCCAACAAGGAGTTTCCTGTCACCGCGGAAGATGTTGAAAAAGAGCTTGCCGAATTGCAGAAGTCTCATGCGGAAATCATCGTCCTCGAAGACGGAGAAGTGCAATCAGGGGATCTTGCAATCATCGACTTTGAAGGTTTTGTTGACGGTGAGGCTTTCGAAGGTGGACAGGCAGAAGGCTATCAGTTGGAGATCGGCTCCGGTACATTCATCCCTGGGTTTGAAGATCAACTGATCGGCATGAAGAAAGGGGAAGAAAAAGAAATCAAGGTTACGTTCCCCGAAGAATATCATGTCACTTCCCTGGCAGGAAAGGAAGCTGTATTCAAAATCAAGCTGCATGAAATCAAACGCAAGCAATTACCTGTTCTCGATGACGAGTTTGCAAAAGATATCTCCGAATTCGAGACACTCGATGAATTAAAAGCCGATCTCGAGAATAAGATCAAAGAAAGAGCGGAACACGAGAAAAAACATTATATCGAAGAAACGGTCATTGACGAAGCTGTGAAAAACGCGGAAATCGATTTGCCACCGGTGATGATCGAGAACGAGATCGATTCCATGATGGCAGACTTCAAGCAGCGTTTGCAATTCCAAGGGATTCCTTATGACATGTATTTGCAATTTACTGGAACCACGGAAGAGAAGATGCGCGAGGAGATGAGAGATAACGCAGAAAAACGCGTGCGTACCTCCCTCGTTTTAGAAGCGATCGCTGCAGCTGAAAATATTGAGCCGACCGAAGAAGAAGTCGATGAAGAAATCAAGAAAATTGCAGAATCGGCGAAAATGGAAGAGGATCGTGTCCGTCAACTCTTGCAAGCGCGTGATCCTAACTTCCTCGGTTTGAAAAACGAACTCAAGATTCGCAAAACCGTACAATTTTTAGTGGATCAAAGCAAACTGGTGTAATATAGTGTAAAATATAGTGAGTTTTAGATAACAAGGCACTTACTCAAAGTGCCTTGTTTTTCCAAACAATGCCTGCTGAAAGGAGTGTTTCTTGATGAACGTAGTACCGATCGTCGTTGAACAGACGAGCCATGGTGAAAGGGCTTACGATATCTATTCGCGTCTGCTGCTCGACCGGATCGTGTTTATTGGCACCCCGATCGACGATGATGTAGCCAATTTGGTTGTAGCCCAGCTGTTGTTCCTCGCGGCTGAAGACCCGGAAAAAGATATCAGCCTCTATATCAATAGTCCTGGCGGTTCGGTTACAGCAGGTATGGCTATTTATGATACAATACAATACATAAAACCTGACGTATCGACCATTTGTGTCGGTATGGCAGCCTCCATGGGAGCTTTCTTGTTAGCTGCCGGAGCAAAGGGAAAACGCTATGCTCTCCCGAACAGCGAGATCATGATACACCAACCTCTTGGCGGTGTGGAAGGTCAAGCGACAGATATCAAGATCCATGCAGATTGGATCATAAAAACACGAGAGAGATTAAATCGCATCCTCTCGGAGCGCACAGGACAACCACTGGAAACGATTGAACGAGACACCGATCGCGATAACTTCATGTGTGCGGAGGAAGCCCGTGAATATGGTATTATCGATAAGGTGATCGAACGTACCGATTTATCTTAAGGGGGGAACGTTATGTTTAAGTTCAACGATGACAAGGGACAGTTGAAGTGCTCCTTCTGTGGCAAGACCCAGGATCAAGTACGCAAGCTGGTTGCCGGCCCAGGTGTCTATATCTGTGATGAATGCATAGAGTTGTGTAACGAAATTGTTGAAGAGGAGCTTGGCGAAGAAGAAGAGTTTGAACTTAAGGACGTTCCTAAGCCCGTTGAGATTCGTGCGATTCTTGACCAATACGTCATTGGACAAGACACGGCGAAAAAATCGTTGGCTGTTGCCGTGTATAATCATTATAAACGGATCAACAGCACACAGAAAAACGATGATATCGAACTTTCAAAATCAAATATCTTGCTGATCGGACCTACCGGAAGCGGAAAGACCCTGCTTGCGCAAACGTTAGCTCGTATTCTGAACGTTCCGTTCGCGATTGCCGATGCCACTTCATTGACAGAGGCGGGATATGTTGGTGAAGACGTGGAAAACATTTTGTTAAAACTGATTCAAGCGGCAGATTACGATGTAGAAAAAGCGGAGCGTGGGATCATCTATATCGACGAAATCGATAAGATTGCGCGCAAATCGGAGAATCCTTCCATCACGCGCGATGTGTCTGGAGAAGGCGTACAGCAGGCATTACTGAAGATTTTGGAAGGTACGGTGGCGAGTGTACCTCCTCAAGGCGGACGCAAACACCCCCATCAGGAGTTTATTCAGATTGATACGAGCAACATTCTATTCATCTGTGGCGGCGCATTTGACGGAATGGAACAGATCATTAAACGTCGCCTCGGCAAGAAAGTCATCGGTTTCGGTGCAGATTTGAAAACGGATGAGGCAGATCGCAATCTCAAAGAAGATGAATATCTTTCTAAAGTCTTACCGGAAGATCTGTTAAAGTTCGGGTTGATCCCCGAATTCATCGGACGTCTTCCTGTGATTACCACATTGGAAAAGTTGGACGAAACGGCTTTGATGCGGATCCTCACGGAGCCCAAGAACGCTTTGGTGAAACAGTATCAACGTCTCCTGGAGATGGATGATGTCGAGCTTGAATTCACGGAGGAGGCGCTGCAAGAAATCGCTCGTGAGGCGATTAAACGCAATACCGGTGCGCGTGGATTACGGGCGATCATCGAGGGAATCATGCTCGACGTGATGTTTGAATTACCGTCTCGTGATGACGTAGCGAAATGTATCGTGACGAAAGAAACGGTGCTTCAAAACGTACCTCCTGTGCTTGTGCGCAAAGACGGCAGAAAGAAAAAAGAAGAAACAGCATAAGCAGAATCACTCATCACATTGACTCACCTCTTACACTTTGAGGTGGGTTATTTTTCGTTTGAAAACCTTCCATAGGGGACATACTAATGGCAGACATGTCGTTAGTAGGGAGGTACATACGCGTGAATATCACATCCATACTGAGTCTTATTCAGGTGTTTTTTGCTGTTGTGATCGGACTGTACTTCTGGAATCTCCTGAAATCTCAGCAAACAAATCGTACAGCCGTTGAAAAGGAGTCGAAAAAGGAACTCGAAAAATTGCATAAAATGAGGCAGATATCTTTAACGGAGCCCCTGGCCGAAAAGACGCGCCCCACTTCATTCGATGAAATCATTGGACAGACGGAAGGTCTTCGCGCGCTTCGGGCAGCCTTATGTGGTCCCAACCCGCAGCATGTGATCATCTATGGCCCTCCGGGGGTAGGTAAAACGGCTGCAGCAAGGCTCGTTCTGGAAGAGGCGAAACGCAGTCGAATCAGTCCATTCGGTAAAGACGCCAAGTTTGTAGAATTAGATGCAACAACCGCCCGCTTTGATGAGCGAGGTATCGCTGATCCATTGATAGGCTCCGTGCATGATCCGATTTATCAGGGCGCCGGCGCGATGGGAATGGCGGGTATTCCTCAGCCGAAAGCGGGAGCGGTCACCAAAGCGCATGGAGGGATTCTCTTCATCGACGAGATCGGTGAACTTCATTCGATTCAGATGAACAAGTTACTGAAGGTTCTGGAAGACCGCAAAGTATATTTGGAAAGTGCGTACTACAGCTCAGAAGATAAAAATATCCCCAGTCATATTCACGATATGTTTCAAAATGGATTGCCGGCCGATTTTCGGCTGGTCGGAGCGACCACACGAATGCCGCATGAGATTCCGCCGGCGATTCGCTCCCGCTGTGTCGAGATTTTTTTCCGTTCACTCACACAAGAGGAAATCGGTGTCATTGTAAGGAACGCCGCAAAAAGGATCAATTTTCCATTCGAGGAGAAAGCGGTGGAAGTCGTACAACGGTATGCGACAAACGGTCGGGAAGCAGTTAACGTGGTACAGATCGCGGCGGGAATCGCTTTATCCGAAGGAAGAAACACGATCACGGTTGGCGATGTAGAATGGGTGGTGAACTCTTCTCAGATCTCCCCGCGGCCAGAAAAACGGGTGCCTACACAGCCGCAGGTCGGTGTCGTGAACGGTTTGGCCGTTTATGGACCGAATATGGGGATGTTACTGGATGTGGAGGTAACAGCCGTACCGGCCGCTTCCCCTGGTCAGGGGAGGTTGATGATTACCGGCGTGATCGAAGAAGAAGAAACAGGAGGAGCCGGTCGTGTCACAAGGCGTAAAAGTATGGCAAAAGGTTCGGTTGAAAACGTGTTGACCGTTTTGAGAAGAGTGATGAATGTTCATCCCTATGATTTTGATTTGCACGTGAACTTTCCGGGAGGCATACCGGTAGACGGACCTTCTGCAGGCATAACGATGGCCACAGCGATTTACTCGGCGATCAAAGACATTCCTATCGATAACAAAGTGGCGATGACGGGTGAAGTTTCCATACGCGGACGCATATTGCCCGTTGGCGGTGTCGTCGCGAAAATCGAAGCCGCCAAGCAGGCGGGAGCCACCCGTGTGCTCATTCCCAAGGATAACTGGCAAGAAATTTTCCGCACCATGCAGGGGATCGAAATCATTCCTGTCGAACGAGTGGAGCAAGCGATCGAACTGGCACTCGCTAATAAAGAACAGACGGAAATCAATACGGTACCGATTCCAGCTGCCGGAGTTCTGACCGCTTCCCCTTCGGTATGATTTGTAAGAGGCAGGGGATCCCCTGCTTTTTTCTCTTGCATTAGACATATATTCATGGAATAGGGTACAATAAGGTGGCAAATCAAGCCAATGTGTAGGATGTTTACCAATGGGGGTGAACAACATGAGACAAACCAGCAGACGAAGTTTGCCACTTTTACCTTTGCGCGGCCTTCTTGTCTTTCCGACCATGGTGTTGCACCTGGATGTGGGGCGTGAAAAGTCAGTGCGGGCCCTGGAAAAGGCGATGGTAGGAGAGAACCTGATCTTATTGGCTGCACAAAAGGACACACATATGGATGATCCTGAACCGGATGACATCTATCGTGTAGGAACGGTTACTCGTATTAAGCAGATGTTAAAACTTCCGAACGGAACCATGAGAGTACTGGTAGAGGGTTTATCGCGGGCGCAGATTATCGCTTATACGAGTACGGAAGAACATTATCAGGTAGATGTGGACGTGATCGAAGAAGAAGAGGTTCGCGACCCAGAAGTGGATGCTCTGATGCGAGCCGTGTTAAACCAGTTTGAACAGTATAGCAAGCTTTCTAAGAAGGTCACGCAAGAGATGTTTGCGTCAGTCACTGATATCGATGAGCCCGGTCGTTTGGCAGATGCGATCGTCTCTCATCTCACACTGAAAATCCCGGATAAGCAGTCGATCCTCGAAGCGTTTTCCATAAAAGAACGATTGGAAATATTGCTTCGTATCTTATCGGACGAGCGGGAAGTTCTCGAATTAGAAAAAAAGATCAGCCAACGTGTTCGCAAACAGATGGAAAAGACGCAGAAAGAATACTATCTGCGTGAACAGATGAAAGCGATCCAAAAAGAGTTGGGCGAGAAAGAAGGCCGTGGCGCTGAAGCGGATGAATTACGTGAAAAAATGAAAGCGATGAACCTTCCGGAAGATGTACGGAGCAAGATCGAGAAAGAGATCGAACGGCTGGAAAAAATGCCTCCTACTTCCGCCGAAGGGACAGTCGTGCGTACATATATCGATTGGCTCATGGCATTGCCCTGGACGGAGAAAGCGAACGACGAGATCGATCTCAAGTACGCGGAAGAAGTGTTAGACAAAGAACATTACGGCCTTGAGAAAGTGAAAGAACGCATTTTGGAATATCTGGCCGTACAAGCGCTGGCGAAAAAGTTGCGTGGACCCATCCTGTGTTTGGTAGGTCCTCCAGGGGTTGGGAAAACATCACTGGCCCGTTCCATCGCAACCGCATTAGGGCGCAAATTCGTGCGCATTTCCCTCGGCGGTGTGCGTGATG
This sequence comes from Collibacillus ludicampi, assembly GCF_023705585.1. Taxonomy (NCBI): domain Bacteria; kingdom Bacillati; phylum Bacillota; class Bacilli; order Caryophanales; family Alicyclobacillaceae; genus Collibacillus; species Collibacillus ludicampi. The sequence goes on along the minus strand of NZ_BOQE01000001.1, from coordinate 174,064 downwards.
AAGCGGAGATTCGCGGGCACAGGCGTACGTATATCGGGGCATTGCCCGGACGGATCATCCAGGGAATGAAAACTGCCGGACAGATCAATCCAGTCTTCCTGCTTGATGAAATTGATAAGATGGCACACGATTTTCGCGGGGACCCCGCAGCGGCCTTGTTGGAAGTACTAGATCCGGAGCAAAACAGTACGTTTTCTGATCATTACATCGAGATCCCGTACGATTTGTCAAACGTATTGTTCATAACGACGGCTAACGTAGCCCAAGATATTCCCGGGCCTCTTCTCGATCGAATGGAGGCGATTTACCTCTCCGGGTATACAGAGATTGAAAAACAGCATATCGCCATGAACCACCTGTTGCCTAAGCAGCTGGAGGCACATGGATTACGCAAGGAAAATCTGAACATCTCAAGCGAGACGATGCTTCGAGTGATCCGCGAATATACGCGTGAAGCAGGAGTACGTAACCTGGAGAGACAGATCGGCACCCTCTGCCGCAAAGCGGCGAAAGAGATCGTCACAGGCAAGAAAAAACGGATCGTGATTACCCGGAAGAATTTGCCTGGCTTTCTCGGGGCGCCCAAATACCGATACGGTTTGGCCGAGAAGGAAGATCAGGTAGGAGTTGTGACCGGATTGGCATGGACATCCACGGGCGGAGATACGTTGTCCATCGAGGTCTCTGTCGTTTCGGGGAAGGGGAAGCTCACGTTGACCGGGCAATTGGGCGATGTAATGAAAGAGTCTGCACAAGCGGCATTCAGTTATATTCGCTCGCGTGCCGCTCAGTTGGGAATTCCTGAAGACTTTCCTGAAAAATTTGATGTTCATATCCATGTGCCGGAAGGTGCGATCCCGAAAGACGGTCCTTCTGCAGGAATCTCTATGGCCACTGCTGTCGTTTCCGCTTTGACCAATACGCCTGTTTCCCGCCATGTGGCAATGACAGGGGAGATCACTTTGCGCGGCAGAGTGTTGCCTATCGGAGGCGTAAAGGAAAAATGTCTGTCTGCCCATCGGGCTGGCATTAAAAAAGTCTTGTTGCCGGCGGATAACGAAAAAGATGTCGACGACATTCCGGAAAGTGTGCGCAAGGATTTGCAATTGGTGTTTGTCCAACATATGGATCAAGTGCTTGAAGAAGCACTGGTGAGAGAATAATGAAAATCAAATCAGCCGAATTTACCATTTCTGCAGTTAAACCTGAGCAATACCCCGAGGGGAATCAACCGGAAATTGCATTGGCGGGGCGTTCTAATGTTGGCAAATCCTCGTTGATCAATCGCATGCTCAACCGTCGCAACCTTGCACGCACTTCTTCGAAACCGGGGAAAACGCAAACGCTGAACTATTATCACATCAACCAACAATTCTACTTCGTGGACTTGCCGGGATACGGATTTGCCCGCGTTCCGCAAGCGATCAAAGCGCAATGGTCAAAAATGATCGAGCATTATCTTTCAAAACGGGAGAATCTGAAATTGGTTCTCCAACTCGTTGATATCAGACATGCTCCGAGCAAGGAAGATGTCGCCATGTATGAATGGCTGAATCATTACGGATTGCCAAAAGTTGTTATTGCCACAAAAGCGGACAAGATTTCACGCGGTCAATGGCAGAAACATATGAAAATCATTCGTAATGCTCTCCAAATGGATCCATCGGTTCCTTTCATTCCTTTTTCTGCAGAAACCGGGCAAGGAAAAGAAGAATTATGGAACGTTATCACATCTTTTATAGATACAACAGAGGAACCCGTTGAACAAAAAGAAGCCGAATCCAGTTAAGTCTCCCTGATATAGGGGAGACTTTTCATATTCTTCGTGATGGGGGACATCAGATGTTATGGGAGCACCGCGAGTCATATGTTTAGTACAGAAGAAGAGAGTTCCTTTCAGGAAGCCTGTCCATTTAACAGTTGTATATTTTGGGGAGGTTTCATTCATGGAAACTCGGAAATGTATCATTCCTGTTCTTACCGCCAATCGCATAGCGGTGAGCCATGCGGCTGGAGATATCGCCGTTCGAGAAACAGATATGGATAAAAAGGTCATTCTGTTTCTTAAACATGAAAAACCGCTAACATTTCCCATTGATGCGATTGAAATTCGAGAGACACTGCGTTTGATCAGCCGAACTCCTCCATATTACGAATGGAGTCAAGGCGAATCTGTTGATTTGGATATTTTTGTCCCTCTAGGTTTTTCTGTTACTATCGCTCACAAGCAGGGAGATGTGTTTGTTCACACCACTGGAGAGCAAAATCTTGAAGTCAAAAAAGGGGGGATCACTTCGAAAGGGGTGCGCGGCTGTGGTCGTTTTCACACGCATATCGGGGATATTGCGATTCAGCAGATGCGAGACATGCAGAAACTACAAGCAAGTGTAAGGATAGGGAATATCCAAGTCGAAATCCCCCGTGGTATCGAACTTGCCGTTATGGCGAAGACGGATGTTGGGCGGATCCAGAGCAACCGGAAAAGCAGTCGCAATTTTATGAACCAAGAGGAACCTGGGGATGTATTTTCTTACAATCCGTTACATGCACAAGGAAGTGCCATGTTTGAAACAAAAAAGGGGGACATCAGCGTTTGGTTTGCGTGAAGTTCGGCGGTTTTTCCTGGCCCGATCAACGGGCCGGAAACCGTTACACATGTTCTGTTGCATGAGTCGACCCGCCGGAATCATCTCCGCCGAGCTCGGCTAGAATCATCCCTGTGAGGATGCATAACGAACCGATAATCGCTTGCGGAGAGAGAATTTCATTGGCCCACAGGTATGCGGTGACCGCCGCAAAGACCGGTTCCATCGAAAAGATCAGGGCGGTACGTGTCGCGGTGGTGAATTTCTGAAACTGGCTTTGAGCGACAAAGGCGAATGCTGTGGCAAAAACGGAAGTCACCATAAGCGCATAAAGAACATGAGGAGACATCAAGATGTCCATTTGGAACACGATTCGCCACTTCTCGAAAATGAGTGCTGCCAGCGCATTGAAGATTCCGACGGTCGTGATTTGCACAAATCCGAGCAAAAACGCCGAAAACTTTGAAGCATAGCGGCTCACTGTGATAATATGCATGGCGAATGAGAACGCACAAAGAAGAACCAGAAGATCCCCACAGTTGACGGATTCAGCTTTATTGAAGGAAATCAGAGAGAGTCCCACGGTTGCTATACACACACCGGCGATCGTCTGTTTTCTAATTTTCTGACGGAATAACCAAAACGAAAAAAGCGGCACCAATACGACCGATAAACCTGTGATGAACCCGGCTTTGGAGGACGTGGTATACATCAGACCGAACGTCTGAAAAGCGTAACCGGCAAACAACCAGATCCCGATCTGTATTCCCGCTTTCATAAGATCACGATTGAATGAACGCCAAACGGATCGGTTCATGATCCATACAATCAAGCCAAGAACGACGGATGCAAGGAGAAAGCGAACAGCATTAAAGGTGAAAGGCGGGAGAAGACTGACCGCATTTTTTACCATGACAAAAGTGGCGCCCCAAACGAGGGTGACAAGTAAAAGAATCAAATCGGCGAAGAGCGATTTGCCCAATCGAGGGCACTCCTTTCTGTGATTTTCTGGTTTTTCACTCATTATAATAAATGATTCGACCGATTTCATCCAGATTTTTTCATCGATAGTTGCCAGCAACTTTTTCAGGATGGGTGCATAAACAGGTATAAGCGGCAGTTCCATGGGACATAGTAGTAGTGAAACCCATATTTCTCCTCTCCTTTTTTGGGGCCCTTACCTGTTAAGGGTCTCTTTTTTTTTGCGACAACATGTGACACAAGTGGGGTGTTCTTGTCTGACACTAGTGTTATAATGAAAAATACGTTGGCATGTACAAACATATATTTCTTATAGATGAACCCCATCAATTGGGAGTGGATTACAGAATGAATATTATGGCAGTGGGTTTAAATTATCGGACAGCACCAGTGGAAATCAGAGAACGATTCAGCCTCTCCCCATCCGACCTTTCAGAATCCATCAACTTGTTGGCTCAGGAGAAGGCGATTCGGGAACGGGTGATTATTTCTACATGTAACCGTACGGAGGTCTATGCGGTCGTTGATCATCCATCGGACGGTAAACGTAGTATTCAATCATTTTTGGAGTATATATCGGGTGTTCGTGTCGAGGATTTTTCACCATATATTTACACATATGTGGATCAAGACGCTGTCCGTCATCTGTTCCGTGTAGCATGTGGATTGGATTCCATGATTCTGGGAGAGACACAGATTTTAGGGCAGGTTCGGGACAGTTTTTTGTTTGCGCAGCAGAATGGTTATACGGGCGCGATTTTCAATAACCTGTTTAAACGCGCTGTGACTGTTGCCAAACGTGCGCATACGGAGACCGACATCGGGAAAAACGCCGTTTCGGTTTCGTATGCGGCGGTGGAATTGGCCAAAAAGATTTTCGAAGAATTGACGAATAAGACGGTACTGATCATCGGTGCCGGCAAAATGAGCGAGTTGACCGTGAAACATCTGCACAGTGCCGGAGCGCGGCGCGTGCTCGTGGTGAACCGCACTCTTGAGAGGGCGAAAGAACTGGCAATCAAATTCCGGGGAGAAGCGTTCGATATGGGCCACTTGGGGTTGGCACTCAAACAGGCGGATATCGTGATCTCTTCAACGGGATCCGATCACTATATCGTAACCAAACCCATGTTGACAGAGATCATGAGACTCCGTCGCGGGCGTGCGCTCTTTCTCATCGATATCGCAGTTCCCCGCGATCTCGATCCTGAGATCAACAAATTGACGAACGTATACCTGTATGATATTGACGATTTGGAAGGGGTCATTGCGGTCAACTTGCAGGAGCGTGCCAAAGAGGCTGAGAAGATCGGCTATATCATCGGCGAAGAAATGGCTTCGTTCAAGCAGTGGCTCAATACGCAAGCGGTCATACCCTTGATTGCCGCACTGCGGGATAAAGGGGAACAGATCCAACGATCGGTGATGAAAAGTCTGGTCAATAAATTGCCGGATTTGTCCGAGCGCGACAAATGGGTACTCGAAAAACACACCAAGTTGATCGTCAATCAACTGTTGCACGAACCTATCCAACATGTAAAAGAGCTGGCGCTCGAAACAAATTCGGAATTGTATTTGGAAGCTTTTGCGCGAATCTTTGGGTTGCAACCGATCCAGGAGGAGGAGCCATCTTTCGCTCACAACGATGAAAATGCAACGGCTCTTTTCGCCGGAAGAGAAGAGGCAGCGACGAAAGTCGTGAGTGAGACGAAGGTGACGAACTTGTCCTTGCGAAAGGAGGCATCTCGATGGCAACAAGGAGCAGCATCCTGCTCTATGATGCGATGACAGTTACGTATGCGTTGTCGGTTTTGCTGTATTTCATCGATTTCCTGCAGCATAAACGCATGATCAACCGTATTGCCTTTGGGCTGTTATCGGTCGTTTGGCTGATGCAAACGGTCTTCTTCCTTTTGCGAATGAAAGAATACGATTATTTACCGGTGTTAACCCATTTTGAAACGTTGATCTTTTTCTCGTGGATCTTGATCACATTCTCGCTGGTGATTAATTTCTTCTACAAAATTGATCTGTTTACCTTTTTTGCCAATGTGGTGGGATTCGCCGCCGTCGCTCTCGACACGTTCACGGGCAAAGGAGCGGCTTCCGTCGATGTGAAGCTACAAGGGGATCTCTTATTTATTCACATTACGATCGCTTTCCTTTCGTATGCGGCGTTTGCGATTGCGACCATTTTTTCGATCATGTACTTGATTCAAGAAAAGTTGTTAAAAGAGAAACGGTGGAATACCTTGTTTCGCCGTTTACCTGCTCTCGATCAGCTGGATATGTTCTCATTCCGTCTGATTGTAATAGGTTTTCCACTCTTGCTGATCGCGATGATTCTTGGAGCGATTTGGTATAAAATTCAATTTGGACGGTTTTTGTTTCTCGATCCCAAGCCGTTAGTTTCTTTGCTTCTTTTTGTTTTATACGGACTCTATTTGTATTTTCGCGTTGCTTGGGGATGGGTCGGACGAAAATCGGCATGGTTAAACATTTTGGGATTCAGCGGCGTATTGATCAATTACCTCTTCGTCGGCACGTTTTTTTCCGGCTTTCACCGCTGGTAGAACGAACGCTCTGAAGCAGGAGGATCAACGGATCCGATTCGAAACCTTAAGCTACGAAAGGGGTACCTTTCTTTGACGCAACGTTTATATGCTGCGTTTCTCAACTTGCAAGGCAAAGATTGTATTGTCGTCGGCGGGGGAACGGTGGCGGAACGAAAAGTGATCGCCTTGTTGGAATGCGGTGCACATGTCCGTGTGATTTCCCCGGATTTGACCCCGCATTTGCAACGTTTGGTTTGCGGTGGGCAGGTCACACATGTCGCCAGGCGTTATCGCCGAGGGGATGTGAAGCAGGCGGCCGTGGTGATCGCTGCTACCGATTCCCTCGACGTGAATCAGGCAGTGGCCGATGAAGCGGATGAACATAGAATATGGGTCAATGTTGCCAACCTGCCGGAACGTTGCACCTTCGTCGTCCCTTCAGTCGTGCGTCGTGGGCCGCTTTCCATTGCGATCACCACATCCGGCATGAGTCCTGCCGTTACGAAGCTCGTACGCGAAGAACTGGAATCGCAATTTGGTCCTGAATATGAATTATACCTCCAAAAAATGGGAGAGGTGCGGAAGCGACTCAAGAGCACCGTCGCGGATGAAAACGTTCGGCGCGAAGTGTTTCGCAGGATAGCCCGCTCCGATGTCCTCGCGTTGATCAGGGAGGGAAACGTTGTTGAAGCGGATCGCCGAATTGCAGAGATAATGAGGAGGCAGAAGTTGACATGAGGCGCTTGATCGTTGGGACGCGCAAGAGCGCTTTGGCGCTTACGCAAACGGGATGGGTTTGTGAACAATTGCACGCACGTTTCCCAACTCTAGAAATCGAGTCGAAAACTATCGTGACAAAAGGGGATCGTATTTTAGATGTCACGTTGTCAAAAGTAGGAGGAAAAGGGTTGTTTGTCAAAGAGATCGAACAAGCCCTTTTAAACGGTGAGATCGATTTTGCGGTGCACAGTATGAAGGATATGCCCGCGGAAATGCCGGAAGGGCTGATGATCTCCGCGGTCACGGAAAGGGAAGATCCCCGGGATGTCCTGATCTCGAAAAACGGACATCGTTTTCATGAATTGCCGCAAGGGGCCAGGGTGGGAACAAGCAGTTTACGCAGGGGGGCACAGTTGAAAGCGGCACGACCCGACCTCGAAATCGTGCCGTTACGAGGCAACATCGATACTCGCTTGCGCAAACTGGAAGAAGAGAATCTTGATGCGATCGTTTTGGCGGCGGCGGGGTTAGCACGTATGGGCTGGCTGGATCGTGCGACAGAACGTTTATCAATCGATATTTGTGTGCCAGCCGTAGGGCAGGGAGCTCTTGGCATTCAATGTCGTTCGAATGATGAGGAAATGCGGGAATTTCTCAAGACGCTTGATCATGAAGCGACACGTCTGGCGATCACTGCAGAACGAGTGCTTCTGGGGGTTCTGAACGGCGGTTGTCAAGTACCGATCGGCGCATATGCCGAGTATGTGGACGGTCAGGTACGCTTGACAGGATTCGTAGGACGGCCGGATGGTTCGCTCATGATAAAAGAAGCAGGCGAGGGAAGCGATCCTGTCAAGGTTGGGCGAGACGTTGCTTTGCGGCTTCTGGAGAGAGGAGCACGGGAGATTCTTGCATCCGCGCGGGAGGTATGAGCATTGGGTATTGGAAAAGTATATTTGGTTGGTGCTGGCCCCGGAGATCCGAAGTTGATCACAATCAAGGGCTTGGATTGCATTAAGAAAGCGGACGTTTTGGTTTACGATCGATTGTCTTCCCCACGCTTGCTTCGTCATGCGCGTCCCGACTGCGAACTGATCTATGTGGGGAAACAACCGGATCGGCATACTCGTTCGCAGGAAGAAATCAATTGGCTGCTCGTTCATAAAGCGTTGGAAGGAAAGATTGTCACACGCTTGAAAGGTGGGGATCCATGCGTTTTCGGACGAGTGGGGGAAGAAGCCGAACTTCTTGCGGAACACGGCATCGAATTCGAGATCGTGCCTGGCATTACATCGGCGATTGCCGTTCCGGCATATGCAGGTATCCCTGTAACGAGCCGCGGGGTTTCCCCTTCGTTCGCTGTCGTCGCAGGACACGAAGACCCGACAAAAGGCGAATCGGCGATCGACTGGCAAACACTTGCCAAGGCGACCGACACGACCATTTTCCTCATGGGTGTGGCCAATTTGGAGAGTATCGTCAATCGTTTGATGCAATATGGTAAGCCGCCTTCCACGCCCGTTGCGCTTATTCGCTGGGGGACGCGTGTCGAGCAAAGAACATTGGTGGGAACGCTGGAGAATATTGTTCAACGGGTGCGTGAAACCAACTTTCGGGCTCCGGCAACGATCGTGGTCGGACATGTCGTATCCTTGCGCGACAAACTGATGTGGTACGAGAAGAAGCCGCTTTTCGGCAAACGCGTGCTCGTGACGCGTGCTCGTGATCAGGCAAGCGAGCTTTCAGAACAAATCGACGAATTGGGCGGCGATCCGTATGAGTTTCCGGTGATTCAAACCGTTCCGCCACGGAATTTGCAACCGCTCGATGATGCCATTCGACGGGTGCACGAGTTTGATTGGATCCTCTTCACGTCTGTCAACAGCGTAAAGTATTTCTTTGAACGTATGCGCCATTTGAAGAAGGATATTCGCGCGATCCGTGCCCGCATCGCGGCAGTAGGGCCCAAGACGGCTGAGAAGTTAGAGGAAAAAGGCCTCTTTCCCGAAACGATCCCTGCCGATTTCCGACAGGAAGGATTGTTGGATGTACTCGGAGGACAAATCGAGAGCGGACAGAAGATACTATTTCCACGCTCGTCAATCGCTCGCAAGACGCTCGTGAATGCATTGCGTGAGAGAGGGTGCGATGTGACGGAAGTGGACGCATACGAAACACAATTGGTCACAGACCACGCGCAAGAAGTGGCCGATCTGCTGGCACGAGGGAAAATTCATATGATAACGTTCACCAGTTCTTCAACAGTTACTAATTTCCTCACTGCCTTGCAGGGTTATGATCTAGAGCAATTGTTGGCTGATGTTATCATTGCCGCGATCGGTCCTGTCACCGCAAATACGGCAAAGGAACAAGGACTGCGCATAGATATCGTCGCGAAAGAAGCGACGATAGACGGTTTGGTGGCAGCATTAACGAATACCGCCGCCCAGATGCCAGAAAAAAAAGGGGGACTCGCTCATGTTACCGATCGAATTTAAACGGTTCCGCCGTTTGCGCCGTTCCGCTCTACTGCGGGATATGGTCAGGGAAACGGAATTAAATATCAAAGACTTGATTTACCCATTATTTGCAACGCACGGCACCGGGGTGAAAGAGGAGATTGCATCTATGCCGGGTGTCTATCACCTCTCCATCGATTTGCTTAAACGCGAGATTGAGGAGATTTCGGAGTTAGGCATTCCTGCCGTCCTCTTATTTGGGATTCCTGCCGTCAAAGATGAACTCTCGTCGGAAGCCTATGCGGAGAACGGCATCGTGCAACAAGCGATCCGTGTAGTCAAAGAAGAGAATCCCAATCTTGTCGTTATCACCGATGTTTGTCTTTGCTCATACAATCCGATGGGGCATTGTGGGGTGGTTCATGAGGGTGAGATCCTCAATGATCCGTCATTGGAACTTCTGGCGAAAACGGCAGTTTCTCATGCGCGTGCGGGCGCTGATATCGTCGCACCATCCGATATGATGGACGGACGTGTCGCGGCGATTCGCCGTTCTCTTGACCAAGAAAACTTTACCCATGTGCCTGTCATGTCATATTCTGTGAAATATGCTTCCGCCTTTTACGGTCCCTTCCGCGATGCGGCTCATTCGGCGCCTTCGTTTGGCGATCGCAAGACCTACCAGATGGATCCAGCGAATGTGCGAGAAGCATTGCGTGAAGCAGCTGCCGATGTGGAAGAAGGAGCCGATTTTCTCATGGTCAAACCGGCTCTCGCTTACATGGATGTCATCCGTCGCTTGAAAGACACGTTTGATCTGCCCCTCGTCGCCTACAACGTGTCTGCAGAATATTCGATGATCAAAGCGGCGGCTTTAAACGGTTGGATCGACGAGAAACAAATCGTCCTGGAAATGCTCACAGGCATGAAACGAGCGGGTGCCGACTTGATCATCACGTATCACGCCAAAGATGTCGCCCGCTGGCTGGGCAAATAGTCGGTAAACGGGGTGAAGCGCATGCATAAAGGATATGAACGCTCCCGTAACGCCTACCTCGAAGCGAAACACTTCATACCTGGGGGTGTGAATTCTCCGGTACGCGCGTTTCGCGCGGTAGGAATGGACCCTGTTTTTGTCGAGCGCGGACAAGGGGCGTATCTGTATGATATCGACGGGAACGAGTACATCGACTATGTCTTGTCATGGGGACCTTTGATTGTCGGTCACGCACATCCAGATGTGGTTCAAGCGATCGCCGAATATGCGGGCAAGGGGACGAGTTTCGGTGCTCCCACCTTGCTTGAAACGATGATGGCAAGACTTGTGACAGAGATCGTCCCTTCTGTGGAAGTTGTGCGCATGGTAAACTCCGGGACGGAAGCGACGATGAGCGCGCTTCGTTTGTCCCGCGGCTATACGGGACGAAGCAAGATCGTTAAGTTTGAAGGGTGTTACCATGGACATGCGGATTCCTTGTTAATCAAAGCGGGATCAGGTGTTGCCACATTGGGACTACCTGATTCTCCGGGCGTCTCGACGGAAGTCGCAGGGCAAACACTGACGGTGCCTTTCAATGATCTTGAGTCCCTGCACCTCGTTTTTGAAACATATGGGGAAGATATTGCCGCTGTGATCATTGAGCCGGTTGTCGGTAACATGGGATGCGTCCTGCCTGAAGAAGGGTATCTGCAAGGCGTCAGGAAACTTACGCATGAATACGGCGCGTTGCTGATATTCGACGAGGTGATGACAGGATTTCGCGTCGCATATGGGGGTGCCCAGGAGCGCTTCAGGATCGAACCCGACTTAACGACTCTAGGGAAAGTCATCGGGGGAGGCTTACCCGTAGGTGCTTATGGAGGGAAAAGGGAGATCATGGAGATGATCGCACCTTCGGGACCGATCTACCAGGCGGGGACGTTATCCGGAAATCCACTGGCCATGATTGCGGGATACACGACATTGAAGTTGCTGGCTCAAGAGGGACTGTATGAGGAACTGGAGCGGAAGGCGAAACGCCTGGCGGACGGTTTTTACGAAACCGGATATGAATTGGGGATCCCCGTTTACAGCAATTACATCGGCGGTATGTTCAGTTGTTTCTTCACAGGAGAAAAAGTTGTTGACTATACTTCGGCGAAATCATCCGACTTGGAACGGTACGCCAAGTATTTTCGCGAGATGCTGAAACGTGGGATCTATCTGGCGCCCTCGCAGTTGGAAGCTTGTTTCTTGTCAACCGTTCACACCGACGAGGATATCGATCGTACATTAGAGGCTTCGCGCGAGGCGATGAAAACTTTATAGGCTGTGCTCCCATCCGATTTGTGAATGCCTGTCTTTGAAGAGGCGTCATTCTTTGCGTGATACAGCGGCCTCCGAGGTCGTTTCGCAACAGAGCTTGGACTTCGTGCCAAGCTCTTTTCTTTCATGCGCAAATGCCTTCACACATTCGTTGAGATTTTCATACGATAGGGTGAAATGCCCACAGTCAGTGGTATTCACGGAGGAGGGAGCCATTTGGCTAACAAAGTTGAGGCAGTCAAGAAAGGAGTACAACCGCCTCTGGCCGATGTCGAGGCGATGTACGGGATTCGTGTGCAGAAATGCGTACCAGTGCGTGCCGTGTGGAAACTCACCACCGATCGAGGTGAGTACGCTCTGAAAAAAGTTGTGCATGCAAAAGAAAAATTAATGTTTATATATCAGGCAACCGAACATTTATGGAAAAACGGTTTTACCAATCTCGCTCGCTTTATTCCTACGCGGGAAGGACATCCGTTTATCGAAGGGGCTGACGGTCGATATTTCCTTACCGAGTGGATCGAAGGGCGCGAGAGCGATTTGGAAGACCCCGCCGAATTGAAACAAGCTGTCGAATTGATGGCACGTTTCCATCTCGCATCACGAGGATTCGTTCCGACGATCGACGCGATGACCAAAACGAGATGGGCAGGATGGATAGAACGATTCGAAAAAGAACTGCAGGATCTTGTGACACAAAAATTGCGCATCATGGAAACACCGAGCGACCAATGGACAGAAATGGAACAGGTGTTTATGCAAACGATCGAACCGATGCTGGAAATGGCGGAAACGGGTGTCAAACTTTTGCACCAATCAGACTTTCCACAAGTATTGGGAAGAGAAAGAAAATTGCGCGGATTCATCCATGGCGATTTCACTTACCACAATTTTATTCTCACGGCTGATGGGAATATGTCAGTCATTGATTTTGATTATTGCGCGTTTGAACTGCGCGTACACGATCTGGCACGTTTCATGCGCAAGATGTTGCGGCGTTCTCATTGGGACGTCGATCTCGGCCATACAATCTTGTCCGACTACCATGCGATTGCACCTTTATGTGACGGAGAACTTGAAGTGTTGCGTGCTGTTCTTTATTTCCCGCAGCGTTACTGGCGTGCTGTGGAACGGGGATTCGTCTCAAGAAGATATACGCCACAAAACGCGATGAAGAAGATGAAGCAGGAAGTTGCTGACATTGAACAATGGAGAATGTTCATGCAGAAGTATCCATCCACGCTTTAAGGAGGGAGATGGATGCGCCATGAGAAGTCTACGATTCTCCGACAATTAGAAGAGAACGGTTTTCCGCAAGAAATTCTCGATGCATATGATCTCCCCGTTCAAAAAGTACAACCTGTTCGTAAGGTGATCCGCTTGTTTACGGATCTGGGAGATTTTGTGCTCAAGCGATTTGTATTCGGAAAGACAAATCTGGAGTTTTCCATCGCTGCCATGATCCATTTAGAAAAAAATGGATTTCGCAGTGTCCCTACGATCGTGCGGACGGAAGAGGGAAACAGTTACACAGAAGTGGATGGAATTCATTATGTCATAATGAGTTGGCAACAGGGGCGTGAAAGCGATTATGAACGCATCGATCATCTAGCGATGGCGACACGGGCGTTAGCGGAACTCCATCGCAAAGGCAAAGGATTTGTACCTCCTTACGCGCCCGGTAAAGTACAGTACGGGATGTGGATCAATCATTTTGTCGAACGCATCGGTGAAATGGAGCGTTTTGTCGATTATGCACGAGAAGAAGATTCGTTCTTTGCTCGCATGTATGTAGAGACAGGCGCATATTTTATCAGCGAGGCGAAGTGTGCGGTCGATCATCTGATAAGGTCTCCATATGAAGAGTTGTCAGAGAAAGCAAGGGACGAACGTGAACTCTGCCATCACGATTACGCACACCATAATGTGCTAATCGGTGAAAATCACACGGTCTCGGTGATCGACTTTGATTACGCGATTTGTGATGTTCGGGCGCATGATATCGCCAGTCTCATCTTGCGCAACATGAAACATACGGGGTGGGACGGACGGACAGCCCGGTTTATCTTGCGTGCGTATGATCAGTCCTCGAAACTCATGAAGGGCGAGACAGATCTCATTTATGGAATGTTGCGCTTTCCACAAGATTTTTGGGAAGCCGGCTACTTTTATTACGTTGAAAAAAACAGGTCTCCTGAAGTTTTAGAAAAACGTTTGCGCAAATGGATCGAGTTGCGCGAAAACAGGGCTGATTTTTTGCAAGATTTCAAAATGAATGCAGACTTGGTACTACGGACAGGGACTCTACGATAATTCGGGAAGGAGAGCGACCATGAAAATAGGGATTGATGCAAGAGGCGCGATCTGGTACCGGGGTACAGGAATCGGAACATACACCTTCCAATTGATAAAGAACTTGGTTCAGGTGGACCGGAAAAACGACTATCGGTTCTTCTGGCCGGGGGATGAATTTAAAGATCTCGATCCTACCAAGGACGAGATTTTTAACTCTATAGAGAGAAGCAAAGATAAATTCTGGGAAGAAGTGCATATCCCGATGCGTGTGTCATATGAAGGGATCGATGTCTATCATGTACCGCAAAACGGAATCGGTATTCCGCTCGAAAAACGTTGTCCTCTCATTGTCACCGTCCATGACCTCATACCTTATGTATACCCTGAGACCGTTGGCAGGGGTTACCTGAAAATCTTCCTCAGTGAGATGCCGAAAATCATGGAACAAGCAGACCGGGTCATCACGGTTTCCGAGCATTCGAAGCAAGATATCAAGCGCATCTTTAAACTCCCCGATGAACGGCTTCGGGTGATCCCGGAAGCTCCGGAAGACGTGTATCAGCCGATGGATAAGCGATTAGCTTCACGCTTCGTTCGTGAAAACTACGGAATCGAACGTCCGTATATTCTCTACGTGGGAGGATTTTCTCCGCGCAAAAACGTAAAAGGTTTGATCAATGCTTTTTATGACTTACTGGGCGATCTCCCTGAAGAGTATAAACTGGTGATCGTAGGAAAAGAAGTGCGTGATTTTGAAGATACTGCTTTGCTAGCGGAAGCCCTTGGTTTATCCGACCGGGTCATCTTCACAGGATTTGTACCGGTTATGGATATGCCATACTTGTATAACGCTGCGGAGCTTTTCGTGTACCCTTCCTTTTATGAAGGCTTTGGCTTACCTCCTTTGGAAGCGATGGCTTGCGGTACTCCAGTGATCACGACGAACGTCTCTTCGATGCCTGAAATCTGTGAAGGGGCGGCTCTGCTGGTTGACCCTCTTCATAGCCTCGCACTGGCTGAAGCCATGTATCGCATGCTGACGGATGAAGAACTGCGCGCCCGTTTGTCACAACAAGGCATTCTGCGTGCCCGTTCTTTCTCCTGGAGAAAGACGGCGATCGATACGCTCGCCATTTATGAAGAGTTTATGCGATAAAGTGTCATAAGGATGCGAGCCTGGACATAATTTGAGAGTGACGCGTTATGACGACGTAAGGAGGGAAGTGGCGTGGCAGAATCAGAACGTGTTCCGGTGATTCGCATTAATGTCGATCAACAGATTCCGATAGAAAGTTTGCACGGTCATGAATTCATTGAGGACACAACGGTAGCGACAGAAGTGATTTCTTTTAACCGGGAGGATGATTCATATATTCTTGAGGGTGCTTTGATTTTTTCAGGCTTCTTGCGTGAAAGCCATCCTATAGATGATGAGATTTTCGGACATTTGCAAGGGGATGTCATCGTATCATCACAGGATGAATCGCAGGATGAAAAGAAGGGGGATGAGCAGATCCTTCCCCTTCACCATCGCCTCCCCTTTCAGCTTCACGTTCCGGTCACAGTGCAAGAAAGCAAATTTTTAAACGTTTATGCGCGCGTGGGACAATGGGATTTGCGTATCATTCGATCAGGATGGGCGTACGTACAAGCGGAATTGATCATCTATGGATTAAATGGCAGTGAAGGATACGTGTTTCGTTGCGGAGATCAACAGGAAGATGTGCCGAAACAAGCTCAGGATCTCGATCAATTGCTCGATCAGGTGAACGAATCTTTCACGGAGCAGGCTGAAAACCAAAGGGATCCTTATGTTTCTGATGATGTAGATCTTATTCCTTCGCAAACCTATCCTTCAAATCTTTACCGACAAGAAGCTCAAAGTGATGAAGCTGTCCCTTACAACGAAAATGAGTGGATGATGAGTTCTTTCGAGGAACGATCGGAGGAAAAGGAAGAAGTGGTTTTTACTCCCGACCCGCAATTGATCGCTCAGACAGATCCATGGGCCGCGCGAGCTTATAACGAGGAACAGGAGGGCGATTCCAAGAAACGGAGCGAAGAAACGTCTGTTGAATGGAGAGATTCATTTGTTGAATGGGATCGTTTTTCACCAGAAGGGGAGAATGAGGGTCCAACCGGCGAGAGGAAAGAATTTTCTGGTGGGGAAATAAACGCTGAGCCTGTATCACAAGAAGATGAACAACCCATCGAAGTGGCGGAATTTGAACATGTAGCGGATGATAAGATCGGTTCTGTTCTCCCTCATAAGCATATTCCGGAAATGAAAGTATTTTTCGGCAACAAAAAGGATTTTATGGAAAGTCCGATCAGCTTTTCTTCGCTGACAAAAGGGCAGGTGAAAGAGAGCGGAATATCCGCGCCGAGTGATTTCGGTGAAGCAATCAATGACACGCGAACGGATGGAAGATCGATTGAAGAAGATCCTTCCGTAAGGAGTACAGAACCTATTTCTTCCAAATCATTCAACCAGGGAATTCCGCAACCGTTGAGGGAAGAAGCGATTCCGAAAGAAAAACACGCGCGTATGGAGCATGCGGAAATGACTCCTGGGTCACAAGAGAAAGAAGGAAAGCGTGGGGAAGAAAAGCATAGGGAACCTGTTTCTTCACAAGCTGCTCAGAGTGAACAAGAGAAACATCCCAATGAAGAGCAAAGACCGCCTGCGGATGTAATGGAAGTGAAAGCGGGTAGCGAGGTGTCCGGAGTTTCGTCAGACCCACATAGTGAAACTGACGATATGGAAGAAGAGCTACTCATCGAAGCGGAACATGACATGAATGATGAGAATACGATAGCAGTACTAGATATTGCGGAATCTTCGGACATGGGTCAAGAGGATGCGCTCGTTACAGAAAAATCAGCGGCTGTCAGCATAGCCGTTCATGGAAACGAATTATGGAAAGGTTGGAATTTAAAAGACGATAATAAGTTTACCCTTAAGTTTCGCATTGTACAGGAAACCGATCATCTGGACAGCTTGGCAGAACGCTATTCCTGCAGTGTTACAGAGATTATGCGAGCGAACGGAATGTCACATGAACAGCTGGATTCGGGACAGGTACTCTATATTCCCACCAGGCGGCGTTGATGCCGCCTCTTTTATGTGGGTCTTTTCCCTCTTTTCCAAGCATATGGATGTAGCATCACGAACGAGGGGGGTGGCACAATGGTTGCGGCAATGGATGATATCACCCGCTCGGTTTTACCACGTTATGAGATAGAAGTAAACGGGATTGAACCGATCGGAAAAGGCCTATACCGAGTGGATACGGATCGAGGCGGAAAATGGCTTCACGAACATGAGGATATGGAAGCCGTCCAATTGAGATTCGCCGTGACAGAACATCTCGCCAATCACTGTTTCCGCCGGATTCCGCGGTTTATTCGCACACTGCATGGGGATCCGTACGTGCGAAGCGGGGAACGTGTGTATACCCTCACAGACGAATGGGCGGGGCGACAACCCGAGTATATCACGTCGGATCTCAGATTGGCCGCGGTGAACTTGGCCGAGTTGCATTCTGCTTTATGCGCCGGCGATCTCAACATGGATCGTTGTATCCCCCAACGTCACGGGACGTGGGCTCAAGCGTTCAAGAGATGCAGGGATCATGTCGCTTCGATCGTTTCCTCATGGAATTCGATCGGGAATCGCGATGATTTTCAGGAAGTGTTCCTGAATTATGCTCCATGGCTGAGTGAGGTGATGGACGAATCTATTGAAACCTTGGAGAAAGGGGGATATGATGCGGTAGCTCGGGAGCATCAGGAACGAAACTCCATTTGTTTTGGTGAGTATCGCCTTGAACATTTGCGGATTACTGGTGAAGGGAAAGTGGCTACCTTAAGTTTCGATACGATCGCCGGGGATATGCCGCTATACGATGTCGCGCGGTTCTGCCATATCCTCCTGGAAGAAGGAAAAGGGGTTTTTATTCCTTCCGTTCTCTCAAACTATGAAGAAGTAAGGAAGTTGGATGAAGAAGAGAAGGCGATTGTAAAAGGATACTTGAGCTTCCCGCATTCGGTATATCGCATTATAACAGCTTACTTGCAACTGAGTCGACCTCAGGATCGATTTGTGGGATTGTTGCAACAGGCGGTCGACCGTTGGCGAATGAATCAACCATTTATCCTTGGCGCATTCCGCTATGAAACCTCATAGCTGTCAGCGGGAGGTTTTGTATGCTATATGCACTGATTCTAGCCGGAGGTGTTGGCAGCCGGTTTTGGCCGAAAAGTTCTGTGAGCAATCCGAAACAGTTCTTGCGAATCTTCGGAAATCAATCGCTTTTGCAAACGACTGTGAGCCGTGTACGCCCATTGATCCACAAAGATTGCATCTACGTGGTGGGCAACGAAAGATACATGGAGAGAATCCGTGAGCAACTTCCGGATATCGCGGACACTAACCTGATCATCGAACCTGAAGCCCGTGAAACGGCAGCAGGTATCGGTTTAGGAGCCGTCAAACTGATCAAACGCGATCCACAAGCCGTCATGGCTGTCTTGCCTAGCGATCATTTTATCGGGAATGAGCAGGATTTCAGGCGTTATCTCGCTTGGGCGGCGGAGTATGCGCACACAAGCAGAATGTTGGTGACTTTCGGCATTCGCCCGACAGAACCGAAAACGGGGTATGGGTATATCCAGATCGGACGTTTGCTCTTGCAAGATGGGGTCCATCGTATCTACCAGGCAAAGGAATTTACAGAAAAACCGGACTTTGAACGTGCGCTTCATTTCTTGCAAACAGGGATGTATTTGTGGAACTCGGGTATGTTTGTCTGGCGGGTGGCGACTCTTTTACAAGCGTTTCGCCAACATATGCCATCGATGTACACGCGCCTCTCGAGAATCTATGATGCATTGGATACCCCGCAAGAACAGGAAGTCATTCGTGAGGAATATCGCAACATGGAAAAAGTGTCTGTCGATTACGGATTGATGGAAAAAGCGGACAACGTCGCAGTCATCCCTGCCGACTTTGCCTGGGATGATGTAGGGTCATGGCGTTCTTTGGAACGCTTTCTGCCCCATGACGACAAAGGCAACATTGTCAACGGCTTGCATGTCGGTATCGACACGTATGGCAGCATCATCGAGAGTGACGATATGTTAATTACGACCATCGGTGTGCGGGATCTGTTGATCGTCCAGGCCGACCGCTCATTACTTGTGGCAGATAAGGAGCGTGACCAAGAAATTAAGGAACTTGTGAAGCGTATTGATATGCGGGACTTGCGAGAATTCTTGTGAGGGGGATTCACATGGGAAAAAAGGAACGATGGGAGGAACGCGAAATTTACGAAGAATTTGTCGACGCCGGCTACGATCCAGAGATTCTTCGCGAGTATGATCTGATACCGGAACGAGCCCGGCAAGTTCGCGGTGTCTTGCGTTTAAAAACCCGTTCCGGGTATCGTATGTTAAAACGAGTGAACACTTCGGAAGCCCGATTGAAGTTTGTCTTTGAGGCACTGGAATATATCTATCCTCGCTTTTCACATGTTCCGCGTTTTATCCGTACGAAATATGCGGATCCGTACGTGGTTACTATGCAAGGGTTGTATTACTTGACGGACTGGTTGCCTGGCAGGGAGGCGGAACTGAAAAAACCGAAACACCTGTTCATTGCGACAGAAATGTTGGGCCGACTTCATCAGGCGGGAAAAGGGTATGAAGCACACGGGTTTGTGGATGCAGGTAAAGGTGACTTTTTGGCAACTTTGACGACCTACCGAACAAAGATCGATAGCTATGTAGAATTCGCAACGGAACGCGCGAGTCAGACCGCATTTGACTTACACTTTCTCGCACAAAAAGATCAATTGATCACATTGATGGAACACGCGTTGGAACAGTTGCAATCATCTCCCTATCATGAAGTTTTGGAAAGCGCGAAGGATGCGAAAACGCTCTGCCACGGATCATTTTCAAAACAAAATGTACTCATTGACGGAAAAACGGCGAGTATCGTCGATTTTGACCATTGTCACTACGGTCCGCCCGTTTGTGATATCGGAGCGTTTCTGCACCGATATATGCCGAAATACAGTTGGGATGTGGAAGTGGGTCAATCGATCCTCGATATTTATCAGGGTGTTCGTCCGCTGAGTCAGGAGGAGATGCATGTTTTACTTGCGTATATGGCATTTCCTCTCAAGCCGGTACAGATCGTTTCCTGGTATTACGAAGGGTTGCGCGGGTGGAGTGATGAGAAATACGGTAAGCAGTTGACAAAAGCGTTACAGGCGGAAACGGGACGGGATATTTTCATTCGGGATTTGGCCGGCAGATATAACCTGGCTGTACACATGCCCACCTATACCCAAGAGACCGATTTTGAAGAAATGGAAGGAGAGTTTGCTTCACCGGAAGAGACTGAACAAGAAGATACCCTGCAGGAACAGCCGCAACAACCGCAACTTGAGGAAAACGAAGAAGAACAAAAAGCGTATGAAGAAGTTCTGGAACAGGCAGTACTCACGCGCGTACAGAAACAAAAGAAACGTGGGAGAAAAATGGAGGAAAATGTGAAAACATCCACACAAAACGGCTTGTGGGTGGATGAAGAGCGCATTCGTCCCGGCAATCAAAAGGACTGATACGTCTTTTCCTACAAGGGGCGCGAGATAAACATGACGAGCAAGACGAATGATAACAGGAAGAGAACCAGCATATCCAGCGCGTTGGGAAAAAGGAGAGCGCGAAAGAACAGGATCGTCATCGCTGTAATCAAGACGATTTTGACGAAACGAAGTAAATTATAGAAGAATCCCATGGATAACACTCCTTCATCAATGGATGCTTGATATCTTTACGATGTGGTATATTCTATGATTCTAAAGCCTACAGGGTGAAATGAATTCACGCGCAGCGCGACATGCGCGCTTTTTTTGTTTAAAAACATTCCGTATGAAAGGATTATAAGCGAGTACGTGGAAAATGATAATGAACTTCGCGGATGCGAGATACATACAAGTCAGGGAGTGGTTGTGGGTGACGAAGGAGACTCTAGGTACCGGAGACCCGATTCATTGGCCTTGGGCACTCGGTCTCGGGGCACTTTTCGGCGGTTTGGCCGGGGGAATCGCGCTCTTTGGGGATACGTGGTATAATACCACGATTCCGCTCGGTATGATGATCGCCTCGTACATCGCGGTACGGAAAGCGAGCGGCAGAGGATTCTGGAGCGGATTTATCGCCTCGTTGATTTGTGTCCTCTTGGGAATTGCGATCTATGCGGGGGTTCGTTATGAGCAAATTCTCGCTCCCTTCCCCAACAAAGAGCGGATACAAATTTTATATTGGGCGCTTTCCGTTCTGATTCCCCTGCAGCTCATCCTCGGTGTTGTCGTCACATGGTTTTTCAGCCGCACGAAACAGCGTATAGAAGAAGAGAAGGCGAAGGAGGAGGCGGAACGCAAAGCGAGAAAGGAGCAATTGAAGAAAGCGCGTGCCAACCGTCCGAAGAAAAAATTCAAAAAGAAAAACAAACGGTAAAAACAGGGCTCCTGATTTGACAGGGAGCGTCATTTCTGTATAAGATGAGATACAGGTAAAATAGCGGAAGAACGAGGAAGGGAAGGAGTAAAGGCGCGGTCGCCTCTGCAGAGAGAGGAACCCTTGGCTGTGAGGTTCCTTAGAGGTTCAGCCTTGAACGTCGTCCCGGAGTTGCCGTTCTGAAAGGAGTCCGATACAGTAAGAACGGCCGGTGAATCCGTTATCTTCTTGAAAGTGTACGTGCGTTTTTGCATGTGAAGCAAGGTGGTACCGCGGAAGAAGCCTCTTTCGTCCTTACGGATGAAAGAGGCTTTTGTAATGAAATGATTCATGAAAGGAGTTCTTGTGATCACCGTGAAGGAAACAAGTTTACCGACAGTTTATGATCCCAAACAAGTGGAAGAACGATTATATGAAGAATGGGTAGCGAAAAAAAGATTTCATGCCACAGGTGACCCAAGCAAGCAACCCTACAGTATCGTGATCCCACCCCCGAACGTTACCGGTGTCTTACACATGGGGCACGCGCTTGATTTTACATTGCAAGACGTTTTGATCCGCCGCAAGCGGATGCAGGGGTATGATGCCCTCTGGTTGCCCGGTATGGATCATGCGGGGATCGCTACACAAGCGCGCGTTGAGGGGATGCTTCGGCAGGAAGGGATCAGCCGTTACGATCTGGGGCGTGAAAAGTTTTTGGAGAAAGTCTGGGAGTGGAAAGAAAAGTATGGCGGTACGATTCGTGACCAGTGGCGCAAGATGGGCTTCTCCCTCGATTATGATCGCGAGAGATTTACTATGGATGAGGGGTTGTCGCGCGCGGTTCGCACCGTTTTTGTGACATTGTATGAAAAAGGTCTGATTTATCGCGGCAAACGCATCATCAACTGGGATCCGGAAGCGAGAACTGCTCTCTCCGATATTGAAGTGGAATACAAGAATATAAAAGGTGCTTTGTATCACATGCGTTATCCGCTCGCCGACGGCAGTGGTCATATCGTTGTGGCGACGACGCGTCCGGAAACGATGCTCGGCGATACGGCGGTGGCTGTTCATCCGGAAGATGAGCGTTATAAGCACCTCGTTGGGAAGACGGTGATCCTTCCGATCATAGGGCGTGAAATCCCGATTGTTGCCGATGAGTATGTGGATAAAGAATTCGGTTCAGGGGCTGTCAAGATTACACCTGCACATGATCCTAACGATTTTGAGATCGGTTTGCGCCACAATCTCCCTCAAATTACTGTTATGGACGAGAAAGGCGTCATGAATGAACAAGCAGGGCCTTACCAAGGCCTTGACCGCTTTGCTTGTCGTAAGAAAATCGTTCAGGATCTGCAGGAAGCGGGTGTCCTCTTTAAGATTGAAGAACATGAACATGCGGTCGGCCATAGCGAACGCAGCGGAGCCGTGGTCGAACCAATCCTTTCGACACAATGGTTCGTAAAAATGCAGCCGCTTGCCGAAAAAGCGATCGCTTTGCAAAAATCCGGCCAAGGCGTTCGTTTCGTCCCAGACCGTTTCGAGAAAATCTACTTGCACTGGATCGAAAACATTCGCGACTGGTGCATCTCGCGACAACTGTGGTGGGGACATCGCATTCCCGCTTGGTACTGCGGCGATTGCGGAGAAACGATCGTGGCCATGGAAGATCCGACGTCATGTCCGCACTGCGGAAGTCGGTCATTGACCCAGGACGAGGATGTATTGGATACTTGGTTTTCTTCAGCTTTATGGCCGTTTTCGACGATGGGCTGGCCGGATGAAACGGAAGATCTCAAGCGCTACTATCCGACAAATGTGCTCGTAACCGGTTATGACATCATTTACTTCTGGGTGGCGCGCATGATCTTCACTGCACTTGAATTCACTGGTGAGAAGCCGTTCGCCGATGTGCTCATTCACGGATTGATCCGCGACTCGGAAGGACGCAAGATGTCGAAGTCGTTAGGGAACGGTGTCGATCCACTCGACGTGATTGAAAAATATGGTGCGGACGCACTCCGTTTCATGCTGATGACCGCTTCGAGCCCAGGAAATGATTTGCGTTTCTATTGGGAAAAAGTCGAGGCTGCGCGCAACTTTGCCAATAAGATTTGGAACGCTTCCCGTTTCGTCCTGATGAATCTTGACGAGCGATTCAAATATACGGGCATAGGAGACAGGGAAAAACTCGGTACCGCCGATCAATGGATTTTGCATCGATTAAACGAAACGGTCGCAGACGTCAATCGCCGTTTGGACGAATACGATTTCGGCGGTGCGGGGCAAGCATTGTACGAGTTTATCTGGAACGAATTGTGCGATTGGTATATCGAATTGGCAAAACTGTACTTGTACGGGGATGATCCGGAAGCGAAAACGATCACTCAGAACGTTCTGGTATATGTGTTGGATCAGTCGCTCCGCCTCTTGCACCCGTTTATGCCGTTTATCACGGAAGAAATTTGGAAACATCTCCCTGTTGAAGGGGAGTCCATCGTGGTTGCCGCGTATCCCAAAGCGTCTGAGACATTCGTGAATGAATCGGCCGTACAGGATATGACGCTGATCATGGATATCATCCGTTCTGTGCGTAACATCCGGGCGGAAATGAACGTTCCGCCTAGCCGGGCCATTCATCTGATGATCAAGCCGACGAACGAACGCGCACAAAAGATTTTGCTCATAAATGAAGCCTATATCCGCCGCTTCTGCAATCCGGAAAAACTAGAGATCGAAGAGGGGCTTCCAGTACCGGAGAAGGCGGTCACATCCATCCTGACCGGTTGTGAGCTCTACTTACCACTGGCAGGGCTGATCGATATTGATGCAGAAATCGCCCGTCTGCAAAAAGAATTGAAAAAGCTGGATGCCGAGGTAGAGCGCGTCGAGAAGAAACTTTCCAACCCCGGTTTTATCCAGAAAGCACCTGCTGAGGTGATTGAAGCCGAGCGGGCGAAAGAAAAGGATTATAAAGAGAAGCGGGATAAAGTACGGGCTCGCATTGCCGAGTTGCAAGAGTAGCCACCTATACCACAAGTGGCGCCATCAAAAGACGAAAAGTGTCTTTAGGTGGGCGTTCACGAAGCTCGAACGCAAAGCATACGCCCACCAACCTGGTGAATAGCGACTCAAAATCTTGATGTTAGCAGGCGTGGAGATGTTTTTCCACGCTTGCATCTGTTTCACTTCCTCTGTAATCCGCTCAATCTTCCGTTCGTGTGTTTCGAAAGAAGGCTTTTGTATAATCAAATCAAGGAGCAATCAACATGGACTCAGCTTTGGAGTATATTCACAGTTTCCCGCGTTTTAACGGTCGTACCGGTATCAAGCCCGGACTCGAGAGAATGGAAGCGATCTTGCAGCGCTTAGGGAATCCGCACCATTCCTTGCGCTTCGTACATGTAGCCGGTACAAACGGCAAAGGTTCCACATGCGCATATCTCGCGAAGATGCTTCAAGCATGCGGATATCGTGTAGGTTTGTACACATCTCCTTATATCTCCCAATTTTCCGATCGAATGTCCATCAACGGGAAGGAGATTGATGAAGATACACTTCATCTCCTTGTTGAAAAGGTGAAACCGCACATTGAAGCGATTTGCCGGACACCCATGGGAGAACCCACGGAGTTTGAAGTGGTCACATTGCTTGCGATCCTCTTTTTTGCGAGGGAAGGAGTGGATATGGTCGTTTGGGAGACAGGACTCGGCGGCCGATTGGATGCGACCAATGTCGTTCATCCCCTCATCTCGGTGATCACCAACGTGGCATTGGATCATATGCATATCCTCGGTTCGACCGTATCCGAGATCGCGGCAGAGAAAGCGGGAATTATAAAGCCGGGGGTACCCGTAGTTACGGCGGCTGACGGAGAAGCATTGCATGTGATCATGAACAAAGCGCAAGAGCAAAAGTGTGACATTTATGTGTATGGCACGGACTTCATTTCTCACAGAACGAAGTATGATTGGGACGGACAATGGTTTACTTATAACGGATTGCAAAGGGTATGGAATGATGTGTCCATATCCATGCTGGGTGAACATCAATGTATCAACGCGAGCGTAGCGCTTGCCGTTATGGAAGTCCTCGAAGCAAAAGGCATTCTCTCCATCGATCGGCAGGCATTACTTGAAGCTCTCTTGCAAACGAGATGGCCTGGAAGATTAGAAAAGATCGGAAAGCGACCTCTCATTCTGCTTGATGGTGCCCACAATCCGCACGGCGCCCATGCATTGGCCCGATCATTAAAAGAACTGCTCAACGGACAAAGATTGATCGTTGTACTCGGCATCTTGGAGGATAAAGTGGTTCCGGAATTGATTGAACCGTGGCTTTCCCTCGCAAAATCAATCATCGTAACGGAACCGGAAACACCGCGGCGTGCCGATGCGGAACAAGTGATGCAATTGATAAAACGCTTGCTGGAGAACGCTCCATCTCTTCATCAAGAAGAAGCGGAACATGCTGCCGTCACAACTTTTCCCGCAGACATTCAACTGCTCATCGAACGCAATGTGTCAGATGCTTGTCTCCACGCTTGTACGCTTGCCGGCATGCACGATGTGGTTTTGGTTACGGGCTCTTTATTTACCATTTCGGAAGCGAGACGTTTCTTGCTCGCCCAGTGGGGAGAACCCGTTTCATCGACGTAATCGTCAAAAAGGTACGATTTGCTTTTTGGATGGCATGTAAATCTTATCAGGCGAATCCGCAGGTTCGGCTTCGCCTGAGGAAATACATCCTTCTCTATGGACAATATGGACGCTCGTACATATAATGGCATTGTAAGATGTGGGAAGTGGGGTATGAGGTTATGGCAAGGATTATGATTGTGGATGATGCAGCATTTATGCGCAGTTTACTGCGCCAGTTACTTACTTCCAACGGGCATGAGGTTGTCGCGGAAGCTTCCAATGCAGAAGAAGCGGTTCGTAAATACCAGGAGATTCAACCGGATCTGGTAACGATGGATATTACAATGCCCGACATGGATGGAATCGAAGGGCTGAAAAGGATCCTTGGATTGGATCCTCACGCGAAGGTGATCATGTGTTCAGCGATGGGGCAGCAGGCGATGGTGGTGGAAGCGATAAAAGCGGGGGCGAAAGACTTCATCGTGAAGCCGTTTGACAGCAAACGCGTCATCGAAGCGATAGAAAGCGTTTTGCGCTAGGACGTACCTTTCGAATAACCTCACCTTACGGAAATAGGGCTATCCATTGATGGAAAGGCCTTCTTTTTTTGAACGGAATGTGGTACTAATTTTCTCTTTCATCACATATCAATCAGTGTGTAGAAAGATATCATTAAACGAATTTTGACAAAAGTCTACCATTTTCACCTATTGTCAATCCAGTTCCTCCATATTATACTTAGTCCCATAAGAGATTAGGACTTTTGGGGGATGATCACAAATTTTCAAGAAGTTGAGGTGGTTTGGTGGGAAAGGTAAGCCGAAAGTCGATCTATCTTCTGACTGCTGCAGCTTCAGTGGCTTTGGCGGGAGGGGCGACCGCGGCAGGGTTATACAAGAAGATCACGCTTGTTGTCGATGACAAGAAGGAAGAGGTTTCCGGATTCAAGTTCGGAACGGTCGGTGACCTGCTGAGGCAGAAGGGCATTCAGGTAAAAGATCAAGACTTGGTTCAACCTACGAGAAATACATACCTGCAAAATGGGTTACAAGTGGTCGTCATACATGCGAAAGAAGTCTCTCTCCAAGACGGGAATCAAGAAAAGAAAAAAATAATCACTCATGCGGAAACCGTGGAGGATCTGCTGAAAGAATTGAATGTGAAACTAGGCGAGGCCGATAAAATCAATGTCGATCTTAAGTCTGATCTGAAACCGGGACAGACGATTACCATCACACGCCGAAATGAACAAGTGATCGTAGCAGAAGAGAAAGTACCTTTTCAGACCGAACGACAGCCAGATGATGACTCCTATAAGGGGCAGGAAAAAGAGCTGACGCCCGGTGTGGAAGGGTTGGCGCGGATAACGACGAAGGTGATCTATGAAAATGGCCAAGAAGTGGATCGTCAGGTTACTCGTGATGTCGTGAAAGCACCGGTCAACCGAGTCATCGCATACGGAACGAAAAGTCGTCCTCTCGCTGTAGCTTCGCGCAGCGGCGAGAATTTTCAAGCATCCCAAATGCTGACTATGACAGCGACAGCATACTCGTCACCCGGTGGACGCACAGCCAGTGGTCTGCCTGCACAAAAAGGCGTCGTGGCTGTTGACCCCAATGTGATCCCGCTCGGCACCAAACTGTATATTCCCGGGTACGGATATGCGGTAGCGGCAGATGTTGGCGGCGCCATCAAGGGAAATCGGATTGATTTGGCTTTTGATTCGAATGAGGAAGCTGTCAGTTATGGTCGTCGTACGGTTACCGTTTATATAGTACCATGAGGAAGGATGTCCCCTGCAACGGGGACTTTTTTTGTGAAAAAATAGCAGATTGACAGGGAATCTAAGAGATTTTATGATAAATTCTAGATACGAGTGTAACAAATCTGCTTGGATTTTGTATTCGGCTCTAATTATTCCATTGAATAGAAATCCAGATGAAGAGAAAGGGGTCATACATGGATGGCCCAGTTTCGCTACCAGGCTGTCAACCTATCTGGAAAGAGTATTCGAGGATATATCGAAGCCGCTGATCAAACAGCAGCAGCGGTTGCTTTGCGTGATCAGGGACTCTTTCCGATTAAGCTGATGGCTGTGAAGGAACAGCGTTTCCAGCGAGAGAGCGGTTTAACATTTCTGAGAAGCAATAGAGTTAAATTGCAGGATCTTGCTCCTTTTTGCCGACAGTTCGCCACGCTGGTTCGTTCAGGTGTTACAGTTTCGCAGTCCCTTGAGATTTTGATGAACCAAACGGAGAATAAGATTCTCAAAAAAACATTGGGGGATGTACTGGAAGAAGTACGAAAGGGCAACTCTCTGCAAGAATCTTTTTCACATAACCCCAAAGTTTTCAATGATGTTTTTGTACATATGATAGCTGCGGGGGAGTTTTCCGGCCGCTTGGATACGATGCTCGACCGTGTGGCAACGATCTTTGAACGGGATAGAATGGTCTTTCAGAAATTGATAACTGCGTTGATCTACCCGATTACAATATCGATCATCGCAATGGGAGTGAGCATCTTTCTCCTCGTGTACGTTGTACCCATGTTTGTACAAACATTTTTGCAACAGGGAGTGGAACTACCCCTTCCAACAAAGATTACGCTTCAAATTAGCGATTTTTTGGTGCATCGCTTTTACTATATATTCGGTGTGATTATCGTTCTGTTTTTTGGGACTTTTGCACTACTAAGAACGGAACGTGGCTGCCTTTTTTGGGA
Organism: Collibacillus ludicampi; assembly: GCF_023705585.1. Lineage (NCBI taxonomy): Bacteria > Bacillati > Bacillota > Bacilli > Caryophanales > Alicyclobacillaceae > Collibacillus > Collibacillus ludicampi. The sequence continues at coordinate 145,288 of NZ_BOQE01000001.1, read as the reverse complement.
CTCCATGAAGCTTCGCATCCCGATCTTCGGGAAATTGATAAAGAAAAGTATGATCGCACGCTTCACGCGTACGTTTTCAACGCTGGTAGCCAGTGCCATTCCGATTTTGCAAGGTCTTGAATTATCGAAAAAAATCGTCAAGAATAAGCTCTTTGAAAAAGCGATCGATGAAGCGCAGGAATATTTGCACAGAGGCGAACCTCTCCATGTAGCGTTTAAGCGGTATCCTCAACTCTTTACACCCATGGTAACAAATATGATCGCCATTGGGGAAGAGACCGGAGCACTAGAACATATGTTGGAGAAGATTGCAGATTTTTACGAGACAGATGTGCGCGAGATGTCCGCGCGCCTTACGTCCTTATTGGAACCGTTGATGATTCTGTTTCTGGCTGGCACGGTCGGTACGATTATCGTCTCACTCTTCCTACCGATGATGAAGATGATTAACCTCATACAACAATGACTGCCCGCGGTGCGATCCCGGAGGGCAGTACAGATATTTTTTCAAAAGGGGGAAGGAGAATGCTTGGGTTAGGCAAACCCCACGCACAAATCATGCAAGGAGGGGAGGGGCTGATCAGTATGCCAACAACGGACATGAACAAGAAGAAAAAGCGCCAACGGGGTTTTACTCTGATTGAGATGGTCGCGGTTGTTGCGATCTTGTCAATCCTATCTGGATTAGGGTATGTCATCGTATCAGGTCAGATTGAGAGCTCACGACAAAAGACAGATCAGGCGAACTGTCGCTTGATATTGGATGCGGCTCAAAGGTATTTGATTGATAATGGACCGGGCGCTGTAACAAATATTGCTTCCAGTTCCGGTATGAATGTTGATACTGGTAATGATTTAGTGAGAAAGGGATATCTTCAAACTACACCCGCCTCTCCCTGGGGTAATCAACAAGAAGTATACAAAATTTATTATTATGGCGGAACAGTCCAAAACGGACCGCAATCAGGAATTAACGGTACCTTGACGGTAGTAAGTGGTCATACCCTTTCAAGTGGTACCCCCTATCAGTTACAAGGTAGCTACTGATTGGAAATATATCATTATGAATCCCCCCTAAAAGGGGGGTTTTATATAGGATGTGTTTATAGATGAAAGAGGTGTTTCTATACCTGTACATCACCTTTCTTGGTGCGATCATCGGCTCGTTTCTCAACGTGGTGGCGTACCGAGTTCCTCGAGAGGAGTCCATTGTCACGCCGCCTTCCCATTGCCCGCACTGCCAAAAACGGTTGCAAATGCTAGATCTCATCCCTGTTTTGAGTTGGCTTCTTTTGAAAGGGAGATGTCGGTATTGCCAAAACCCTATATTTTGGCAATACCCGCTCGTCGAGGCGGTCACGGCGGGAGTGTGGGTGCTTGTCTACTGGCGTTACGGGTGGTCGGGAGAGACGCTCGTCGGACTTCTCTTTGTCAGTTTTCTCATTCCGCTTACCGTCATTGACTGGCATGAGTGGATTCTGCCGGATCGGCTGACCTATCCATTAATAATCACCACATTGCTTATGCGGATCTGGATTCGCGAGGAGCCTTTCTGGTGGTCTCTGGCTGGGGCAGCTTTGGGGGCGGGGATCTTGTGGTTTTGGCTTGGATCAGCCCCTATCTCTTTGGCAAGGAAGGGATGGGGCTCGGCGACGTCAAGTTGATGGCGGGGATTGGGGCGGTCATCGGTTTGACAAACATTCTACCGGCCCTCTTTCTTGCCTCGGTCCTGGGATTGGCAGTGGCCCTTTTCATGAAAAAGAGGGGGATGGCGCAAGAGGGATATATTCCATTCGGTCCTTTTCTTTCCCTTGGCGGTATGATCGTGTATCTATTCGGTTCGAACATTTGGGAGGCTTACCTTTCTCTTTTTAGATGGTAGAGGAGGAGTTGCATGTTCAAGCGTAAAAAAAATAGGGAACATGGCTTCTCATTGATAGAGGTGCTTGCGGCAAGCGTCATCTTTACGTTTCTTTCACTGGCAGTGATCGCATATATGGGGACATCGGCCAAAACAAACAAAGATGACGAGAATTTGACGCGTGCGCAAAATTACGCCGAGATCATCATGGATTATGCGCGCAAGCAAGTAAAGAACGGAGGAACATATTCGATACATTTGGTGGATTCAAACGGGGCGGTTATCATCGACATTCCTCAATTGCAGATCGGAAATAAAGCGGCACCCGGTTCGGGAGACTGGCAACCGGTTAAACCGGGAAGCCCCTTTTTCTACTACGTGACGACAAACAGCACCGATTTGGGAGGGCCAATCGACAACAATTATGAGATCGAACTTAAAGTCCAAATCCAATATCCGGGAGTTGGAACCAACTCCAATCAACCGTTCACCCTTGTCACGAAAATCAGAACGAATGGGTAATTGGGGATCGAATGCATGAAAAGGATCAGGAGTAAACAATCCGGGCTGACCTTGACAGAAATGCTTGCCACCATTTCCATTCTTGTGGTGGTACTGGGAGCGATCACTACATTCAGTTGGGGTTTTTTGAAAAGTTACTATAAGAATTCGAACAGTTACGCGAGCAAAAATCCTGTGCGTTTGCTTCAGGAAACGATTGAAAAAAATCTGGTTTCCGCCAATCTTGTGGTTTTTGATCAAATCACGCTGAGTTCCGGAGATACCGCTTATACGTTGGAGATCGACACGAATGCAGGCGGGTATACAACATTTATATTTACCCCGAATGATGGTCAAGTGTATCTGGCCAATGAACAGGTTCCGGATGGTGCGGTTGTTAAGAATTATAGACAATTCACAACATTGGATCCGAATCACGGATTCTCTTACCAGTGCGTTGATCAAAATGGAGAATCTTTCTCCACGGTATCTTTTCCGTTACAAATGGATCCCGGTGATCAGCAGGCACCGCTCTTGGTGATCACACTGACTTGCACAACGAGTGACCATGGACAGAACGCATCATTCTCTTCGACTTTTAGCGTCAAACCGATCCGACAAGTTACATAATCCGGAAAATGAGCCCGATGACCTGGGGGGCTTCTCATGAATGACAAATGTTCAAAAGGCAAGAAAAAAGAAAGGGGAACAGCCCTTTTATTAGCCATCTTTTTGACGTTGCTTCTTGCCATAATTGGTTCGAGCATGATTCTTACATGGCAAGCTAGTAAACGGTCGGCCAACTCGTTGCAAACGGCCGTGCAAGACCATTATCTGCTTGAAGCAGGCGTGGCGGACGTGCTCAGTTATCTGGATTCGCAAGTACAGGGCGACACAAGTACGATTAACTGCAGTGACGCGAAAAGCTGGCTGAAACAATTTGAATCGGCTATTAGTGACATGAAGACCAGAGGGAAAAAATATCAGATTGATCTCGTCTCCCGTCCGCAGGACTACTCGGCGAGCCAACTCGCCTATCAGATCCAGGTGACGGCTCTGAATGCGTCGGTTCTAAACAGCAATAATCCATTTGTGACGATGAACATCGTATTCAAGAATCAAACGGGTGCTGATCCGTTTTATATGATATCGGGAAAAAATGTGGCTTTTGCATACAAAGGCGTTACGATAACCGGAAATAACAGCGATACCATTACCAATTACGCGGATCCGCCTCTCGATCCTAAACAAAAGAATGATATAAACACTACAGTCATAAATGTGGTTAATAGTATCATAACTAGCAAGAACAATGAAATGGTCAACTTTCAAAAAAATCATCCGAATGCAAATACCTATACCCAAGGTTCCATTCTGTCCGGCGATTGGATGACCAGTGGGGATTTCACTATCAGTAGTAGTAAAAAACAACCTCCTAATTCATTAAAGATTACCAACGGCAGTTTATATGTGAATGGGAATTTGAATGTGGACGGAACGCTAACTGTTGATGGTGATTTGTATGTAAATGGGAATATGAATGTAAACGGAACGCTGACGGTTGGAGGCAATTTGTACGTGAATGGTCAGATTAGTGGCAGCAGTACGATCAGTGTAACGGGAAACCTGTATGCGGCAAGTGGTGTTTCAAAAACATCGAAAAATAAAGGGGGTGGGGATGATTTAATTACATTGAAGGCAAACGGGGATGTGGTTGTGAACGGCAGTTATAGCAGTAAAGAGTCAACGATCAAGGGCTCGCTTATGGTTCATGGGGATACAACGATTGCGCTTCAAGGCAACAGTGATTTGTTCGAAGTGGATGGAGATATCCTGGTGGACGGAAACGTTAACCTTACCAGACAAAATAACGGGAAAGGCCATGTTCAGTACCAGATCGGCGGCCACCTGGCCTCGACGGGTACGATTACAAATGGTTCAACGATTAATATAGCCAATGGCAGTGTACCCATCAACGGATTCGGAGGGAGAGGTTCCTCTTCGTTGAGTATCCAATCCATCTCATATTAAACAACGTTCTCATCATTACGTAACGTTCTCAGTTCTATTTGAAATATCAATCTGGAGGAAGCTTACTGTATGAAATTCTCTTTCCGCCGTCCAGTGGGTGTTGGAATCAGTCTCTATCGAGATCATCTAGAAATTGTACAGGTTCGTGAGATACGAGGGATTCCGGAAATTGAAATTCATGTGGAGGTACCATTGGCAAAAGAAGTGTACGATAACGGCCAAGTACTCGATCTGGATCAGTTTTCCCTGGAAATGAAGCGGGTATTCAAGGAATATGGTTTTCCGCGAAAAGGGATTACTGTCTCTTTGCCAACCTCCCTGATATTCATGCGCATGATTTGGATGCCCAAGGTCAACCGAAAGAAGATGTATGCTTTGTTGCAATATCGTACTCAGGATGAGATCCGAATCCCTTTTGCCCATCCGATCTTTGATTTTGATTTTTATCCGCCGAAGATCCCCTGGGATCAACAAGGAGAAGAAGGTGTAGAAGGTGGGGTGCCGATTCTTTTTGTCGCGGCTCCTGGAGAGCTGATCAATCGCCTTCAGGAATCGTTTCGCAAGGCCGATTTGCATTTGGGAGCGGTTGAAGTGAAAGGTTTGAGTCTGTTGCGCGCTTTGAAAGCTCTCGACAAAGATCCGGAGCACGGCACTCTTGTGATCGAAATGGATGCCTCCTGCGTAGAAGCCCATTTTTATTATCAAAACGTTTTGCTGATGTCCCGATCCCTGGATTTGACGCCTGAGCAGTATCTAGACTATGTGCCTATGTATCATGTGGATTCGCGTGAAGCGGCCGTAACACTTTCGCAGGAACGGGATGAGGGACAAGGGGTTCTGCGTGATCTTAAAGGACTACGTTCTTCCGGTTTGGATGCTTGGAGTTTATTGGATCGGTTAGAATATCAGGCCAGTCTTGATTCGTTTGCGGCTGATCTCAGCTATCAGTTTGAACGTTGGCTTTCCTTTTTCCAATACTCTCTTCACCTGAGAAACGTTTCGATTCAACACATCTGGTTGACAAATGATATTCCCAATGCTCCGCGGCTTTTACAGCAACTTGTGGAAAGGCTGGATATGAACGTGGAAGTCGTGCGATATCCCGTGGTTGTGCAGGCGGGGGATACGCCTGCGCGAATCGTCAGTCTGGCGGCTGCGGGAGCGGCTCTTCGGGGAGGAACTAACGATGCAGATTAATCTCCTTCCTCACCAGTCGAAGGCTCCTGTCTATTTGAAAGTTTTTCTCATGTTTATGACGTTTCTCTTATTGCTTGCCAACGTTTTGTTTGTATTCGCATGGGTGCAGGCTCGACAAGATCGCTCATTGTCTGAAGCGCGTTTGCAACAAGCGAATCGCTTGCTGACCGGTCTGAACGGCAAAAGTCAGAAAATAAGCCAGAATGACGAAACGCAGCGTCAAGTGGATGCGTTTAACCAATGGGCGGGGAAAAGACCGATCTTTATGGAAGACATTCGCCTGTTGCGTTCCTATATGCCTAGCGGTGCAAGGTTTGAGATGGTCTCCTATAACGGAGAGGGACGGTATGAAATCAAAGCGCTTTTTCCCGATATGCGGTCGATTTCAAACTATCTATACCAATTAAAAAACAACAAAAAAATCGCTTCCCTTCGAGTCATATCGGTGAAGCGCGAGGAGAATGCGAGTCCATCCAAGGACGTACAGTTACCTTCCTCCACACAAGATACAAAAGGGGAACAACCGGCTCATGGACAACCTCTTTCTTTCTCAGATCAAGCCATAAAAAGTCGAGAGCCGCAATCCTTATGGTCAGTGCTGACTTCTTGGGTTCCTTGGCGAACGGAGGTGGCCTATGCCGATTCCGATGAGAGTCTTCAAACGGGAGGCAACTCTTCCCCGAACAGCAAGACAGACCCAAAAAGTTTTGTAGATCCGTCAGATCCCAACGGCGGGTCGCCCGGGAATCATTCCGGATACGGATCATCATATGATAGCTCGGTCGGAGGTAACGCAAGGAACAGCGTTGGAGATGGCGCTGGTGGGACGTCGGATTCAACCTCTATCACTTCCTATCACGTCGATTTGGAGATTGTGTTCTCTCGATAAACAGGATGTAGAAAGGATACTTGTCATGTCCATCATGTTCACCAAGTCTCATAAAATTTGGCTAACGATTTCCATCCTTTTTCTCTTATCGGGGGGATCATTGGGTTACCTGCAGAATCAAGCCGCGAAGCAGGCAGAAGAAATCAGGCGAGAGGCGGATGCGGCCGATCAACGCGTCATGCAACTCCAACAGCGCACATCTAAACCGTTGAAGACGTTCGATCTGGAAAGTTTGCAACGGGCGATTCCTGAACAATGGGAGATGCCGCGTTTCTTTGCGGACTTGACGATGGCGGCCGAGGAGACGGGCGTCACGATCACATCGGTTGAACCTTCTGAATATCAGGAGACGGGGGCGGGAAATCAAGCTGGAAAACCGTCCGGAATTCCTGCAGGAAACCAAACGACCAAACCAAATGGGAACTCTCAAATTCTACAAAATGGGAAACAAACGCAAGCGCAGGGGAAGGCCATTCAGGGTCTGACCGGTCAACCACAGACCGAGTCACCGGGTGGGCCAAAAGAGGATAAAACTCCTCCAACCGAGGTTCTGCCTCCAACGGAACTGAAAGATTTGCACAGTCTGACACTGACGATTTCGGTTCTAGGAAGAGAGAATGCGTTACTCGCCTTTCTGGATCGTTTGCAACATCTTCCCCGTTTGGTGTGGGTAAACGATTATGAATGGGATCTGAACGATCTGAAAAGTCCTTTGAAAATCGATGTGACGATCTATTCCCATGCGCCATGGGATGGCAAAGGAAAGGAAAGCACGGATTGGCCTTTCCCGCTACAGGGTACAAGGCGGTAAACAGGGGGAAGCATAATGGCTCGCAAAAGACTGGGTGACTTGTTGCTGGAAAACGGTTTGATCACTGAAGAGCAACTGGAAGAAGCTCTGTTCGAACAGAAAAAGTCAGGTTTGCCTTTAGGGACATTATTGACGCAAAAAGGGATCATCACGGAACAACAACTCATTGAAGCCATCGAGTTCCAACTGGGTGTTCCCCATGTTAAACTGGAAAATTTTTTAATTGAAAAAGAGGTCATCGATTTGGTTCCGGAGGAATTGGCCCGCCGTTATAAAGTCATGCCTTTAAAAAAACGGGGGAACCGATTGACTTTGGCGATGGCAGACCCTTTGGACTACTTCGCGATCGATGATATCCGCATGACAGTTGGAATGTCGATTGATCCCGTCATCGCGACGAGAAGCAGTCTCGATCAGGCAATTGAAAAATATTACGGATTTCAACACTCGTTAACGGAAGTTTTGAAAGATGTATCGGTCGATGAGATGACCGAAGAGCAAGTGCGTTCCGACGATGCGCCGATCGTGCGCATGGTGAACCAATTGATTGAACAGGCGGTGGAAGAGAGGGCGAGCGATATTCACATCGATGCCCAGCGCACGGAAGTGGTCGTGCGCTTTCGGATTGACGGGGAGTTGCACACGCAAATGCGGTTACCGAAACATTTGCAATCGGTCTTGACCGCCCGTATCAAAATCATGGCGAGCCTGAATATTGCGGAACGCCGTTTGCCGCAGGACGGGCGGATTCAGTTGCAGGTACGTGGACGTATGATCGATCTGCGTGTGGCTACACTGCCTACCATCTTCGGAGAAAAAGTCGTTCTTCGTATTCTGGACAAGCAGAATCTTTTACAGGTGGAGCAACTCGGCTTTTCCGAAAAGAACCTTCAATTATTTAAGGATATGATTGAGTCAGCCCATGGCATCATTTTGGTTACCGGGCCTACCGGCAGCGGAAAATCGTCTACGCTCTATGCAGCCCTGCAGAAACTGAACAGCGAACAGAAAAACCTGATCACGATCGAAGATCCTGTGGAATATCAACTGGACGGCATCAACCAGGTACAGGTGAACCCGGCTGCGGGGCTCACATTTGCTGCCGGCTTGCGTTCCATTCTGCGTGAAGATCCGAACATCATCATGATCGGGGAAATTCGCGACCAAGAAACTGCCGAAATAGCCTTTAGAGCCGCTTTGACTGGTCATTTGGTTCTCTCCACTTTGCATACGAATGATGCCCCCAGCACGATCACAAGACTTATCGATATGGGAATCGAGCCATATTTGATAGCCTCCACCTTGCGAGGAGTGGTGGCACAACGGCTGGTTCGTAAAATCTGTACGCAATGTCGTGAAGAGTATGTGCCGTCACCGTACGAAACCGCTCTATTGGAGGAATGTGGATTATCGGCAGGAAAACTGTGGCGCGGACGCGGATGCAGAACCTGTCACCAAACGGGATATCGGGGACGCCTGGCCATACATGAGTTGCTACCTGTTGATGGGCAGATCCGCAACTTTGTCAGAGAGAATAAGCCAGCCGATGTCTATCGAGAGTGGGCTGAGAAACATGGGTATAGAAACATGCTTGCCGATGGAATGGGCAAAGTGATTCAAGGACTTACTACATTCGATGAAGTATTGCGGCAAGTGATCCTTTCGGAGTAAAAAGACATATGCCCACGAAGGCGATCCATCTTCATAGAGTGCGATAGAGAAACGTATGCTCGCAAACCACAGATTTTAAAGTAGCCACCTATGTCGCAATCGGCACCACCAGAGGAAGAAAAGTTTCATATACAGAAAGAGAAGTTTGAGGCCGCTACAAAAACGGAGTGACTTTTGGGTGGGTGGTATCGCTTTGCAGCGCAGAGGTGAGTGGAAGGTCGTTCCGCAACCTATAATTAGAATCTGGGCGGGCCGACCTTCATCGAACCCAAGCGCAAAGCGATACCACCCACCCAAGCACTGGTTTTAAATTGGAATCCCCTAAATGGATAAAATTCCATATAATAGTTATATGAGCTTTTTTACCCATGAACTTAGTTTTCAAAATTATTTACAATCTTCGCAGGAAAGTAGGGATATCCATGGATAGTCTCGAAGCGATTTTGCGCGAAACAGTTGCGAGAAAAGCGTCCGATGTGCATATAACAGTAGGTATTCCTCCTTACGTGCGGATTGATGGGCAGCTCGTTCCTTTAGAATACCAGCCCCTCAATGTTGATGACTGTAATCAACTTGCGCGTGGAATCATGAGTGATGACGCGTGGCGGGTGTTTACAGAAAAAGGAGAATATGATTTTGCGTATGCGATCCCGGGATTGGCGCGTTTCCGTGTAAATGTGTTCCGTCAAAGGGGAACGGTGGCCATGGCGTTCCGTACCATTCCTTTCGGTATCCCGCCTCTCGAAAGCCTCGGATTGCCTCCCATAACGAAAGATATTTTGAAAACGCCACAAGGTCTCATCCTTGTTACCGGTCCGACGGGCAGCGGCAAGTCGACCTCGTTAGCGGCGATGATCGATCAAATCAATCGAACCGTGGAGCGACATATCATCACCCTTGAGGATCCGATCGAATATTTACACACCCATCGAAAAAGCATCGTTGTACAACGAGAGATCGGGCTGGATACAGCCACCTTTTCCACCGGTCTCCGTTCCGCCCTGCGTGAGGATCCTGATGTCATACTTGTTGGCGAAATGCGCGATTTGGAAACGATCGCGACGGCGATCACAGCCGCGGAAACGGGACATCTTGTGTTCGCTACATTGCATACATTCGACGCGGCACAGACGATCGATCGTATCATCGATGTATTTCCTCCTGAACAGCAATTGCAAATTCGTTTTCAATTGGCCAGCGTACTCACAGCCATTTACGCTCAGCGCCTGCTCAGACACAAGAGCGGCACAGGCCGTGTGGCTGCTGTGGAAGTTTTGGTCAACACACCTGCGGTTGCCAATATGATTCGTTCTGGTAAGGTTCACCAGATCAAGAGCGCAATGCAAACAGGTGCTCGCTTCGGGATGCAAACGATGGAACAAGATCTGCGTCGTTTGATTTCGGAAGGAAAGATCGATCCGGAAGAGGCAGAACCTCTGATGATGGAATGGCGGTTGTCCATGAATATTTCCTAGTAAGTGTTTTTAAGTAAGCCTTTTTATATTTATGTTCTTTCGGTCATTCCGATATGATCATTCAGGATCATTCGAACTTCTCGCCGGTCATACCTCTATCGCCAAAAACATAGAATATACTACTGACCGATTGAGAGATGAGGGGGCGAGAATATGAACAAATCGCGTATGACCATCACGTTTTCTAATCCTGACAAGCAACTTGGAGAGAATTCGGATGCTTTTCAACAACCTCCCAAGCCCCGTTTTCCGGATGAACAGGATGGACCGCTTCATCACCGACATAAAAAACATTTGCATGACAGAGGGTGGAGAAGTAACAAGAGAAAATGGCAACGGACAAGCTATACGCATGAAACTCTATCTTTGAAGCAGTTTCTTGGTTTCATCTGGAAGCCTCTGCTTCTCGCCAGTGTAACGGGCGTGCTTCTCGGTTTTGGCGTGTTATTTCTGTTTGCCGGGGGTAAAGCGGGCCCTACGGTCACAACAATACCTTCTTCCACAAAGCCTGGAGGGAGCGGACAAGCCGAGTTACCTGCCGCTTCCTTGTATATCTACCAAGTAGGGGTATACAACGAGGCTCTCGCAGCAAAGAAAGCACAAGAGGAACTTGAAGCAAAGGGAATTCAGACGGTAACAAGAGGCACGAATCCCACTTCCCTCCTCGCAGGAATCGCTCTCAATAAAGAACAGGGCCAAACGGTTGCCGATCGCCTGAAGGGAGCGAGTGTGAATTATTACGGAAAAAACATGGAGATCCCTGCTCGTAAAGGGGTCATTACAGGTCTCAACGATACAGAGGCAAGCGCGGTTGCGTCATACGTGAAAGAAATTCTGCCGGTTGCAGAACATTTGTTAACCGCAACATTGCAAACGCCTGTGGAACAAAAATCGTTGCAAGAGGCCAAACAAAATGCAAATGCGCTCGCGAGCAAGTATCAAGCTGCTTATAGCTTGTTGCAGAAAGCGAACAAACAGGCGGAGGCAAAAATTCTCGAAGACATGCAAAAACGGGTGATGGAAGCAAGCATGCTCGTTGATAAGGATGTAAATATTTGGAATGTTGATACATCCCTTGCCGCTTTCTATATCGATTACGAAACTCTTTCCTCCTCTTTAATATCTCCACAGTGAATGGAAACGAGTCTCCTTACCGTACGATCGGCGCATCCAATCATTGTGTCGCTTCTTGGAAAAGGCTCATTTGAAAGTTTCCAACTGCACATTTTTTAAGAACGGTTCGTTCGTTAACGTTGGTTTCACTTTCAGATGAGCTTTATTTAGATGTCTGATGTCAAAAATTGTTCACAAAGCTTTGAAAAATGATTAGAAGGAGGAAGTGTAGATTATGGCGAATTATCGACAAAATCAGAGATATTTCGATGCTGTGGACAGGATTCTCTGAAAAAGGTATCATAATGCAGGGTATCTTTGTGAAATATGAAACACAACTACAGGCCAAACTAATTCTGGTGATTCTGACCATATCTCAGGGATTGGTGATATGTGTGAATGAACGAAGGATTGTTCTGGCTTCCGGGTCGCCGCGCAGGCGCGAATTACTGGCGGGGATTGGACTTTCTTTCGATGTGATCGTGTCCCATGTAGACGAGACCGTCGATGAAGAAATGGACCCGCCCGCGCTTGTTCAGGAGTTAGCGTACAGAAAAGCGCATGATGTGGCGAAGTCTTTAAAGTACGGTCTTGTCATCGGGGCTGATACGATCGTTGTCATTGATGACGAAGTATTGGGCAAACCCACCGACGTTCAAGACGCGATACGGATGTTGAGTCGATTGCAAGGGCGTACACATTCGGTATATTCCGGAATTGCAATCATCGATGCGAAGACGTCAGAGAAACGGATCGCTTACAGCCGGACCGATGTTAAGATGCGTTCGCTTTCCGCAAGCGAGATCGAACGCTATGTGTCGACGGGCGAACCCATGGACAAAGCGGGTTCGTATGCGATACAGGGAATCGGTGCCATTCTGATTGATTCCATTCAGGGCGATTATTTTACGGTGGTCGGTTTGCCGCTGTCGCTACTCGCTTCGATGCTCTCAACATTCGATATCGATGTGCTTGGCACGTAAAGGGGGCTCAATCCATGGAGTCACCGCGCAAAGAGCGGTTGCTTGTTCGCGATGTACCGGTTGATGAAAGACCGCGTGAACGGATGATGCAGGTAGGGGCAGAATCATTGAGCAATCAGGAGCTATTAGCGATTCTTTTAAGAACAGGAACCGGTGGATGTTCCGTTCTTGATTTGGCAGAGCAAATTCTTGCGCGGTTTAATGGTATACGGTCACTTGTTGACGTTAAGATCGAAGAGCTTATGGCTGTACCCGGGATTGGTCCGGCGAAAGCAGTGCAGCTGTTGGCTGCCATTGAGTTGGGGCGTCGCATCGCCCGTCATAAGAAAGAGCGGATGGACGTCATCCGTTGTCCGCAGGACGTAGCTGACCTTTTGATGGACAGGCTTCGTTTTCAGACACAAGAACATTTCGTGGTTCTCATACTGGACACAAAGAACCGGGTGATTGCTGAAGAAACGATATCCATCGGTTCTTTGAACGCTTCGATTGTTCATCCGCGGGAGGTTTTTAAACCCGCTCTAAAACGCAGCGCGGCCTCGATTATCTGTGCACATAATCATCCGAGCGGTGACCCGACACCCAGCCGCGAGGATCTAGAAGTCACAAGAAGACTGTTGGAAGCCGGACGAATCCTCGGTATTGAAGTTCTCGATCATGTGGTGATCGGAGACCATCGATATATCAGCTTAAAAGAACAAGGGCATATGTAGAGGTTCAAAATATGACGAAGGTGTAACCGGAGTCTTACGGAGTGAAGGGAGTAAAGCGGAATATGTTCAAGTCATTTACGCGAGATATGGGAATTGACCTGGGTACGGCAAACACATTGGTGTATGTAAAAGGGAAAGGGATCATTGTTCGTGAACCGTCGGTTGTCGCGATCCGCACGGATACGGGTGCAATTGAAGCGGTTGGCGAACAGGCGAAGCAGATGATTGGGAGAACTCCCGGAAATATCGTTGCGGTACGACCGATGAAAGATGGTGTCATCGCCGATTTTGATACGACGGCTACCATGTTGCGCCATTTTATCCGTCAGGCGATGCGTCAGAAATCGATCTTGACGGGGCGTCCCCGCGTCATGGTATGTGTTCCGTCCGGAATCACGGCGGTTGAGAAGCGAGCCGTTGAAGATGCTACGTTGCAAGCGGGCGCGAAAGAAGCGCACACGATTGAAGAACCGATGGCGGCGGCGATCGGTGCAGGACTTCCTGTCGGAGAACCTACAGGCTCAATGGTTGTGGATATCGGTGGAGGGACTGCGGAAGTGGCGATCATTTCTCTTGGAGGGATCGTCACGAGCCGTTCCATTCGTGTTGCCGGAGATGAGATGGACGAAGCGATCATTCAATACATCAAGAAAGCATACAACCTCATGATCGGGGAACGCACGGCCGAAGAGTTGAAAGTAACGATCGGATCGGCAGAACCGGGTGAGCAGAATGAAACCATGGATATTCGTGGACGCGATCTTGTAACCGGACTCCCGAAAACATTAAAGATTTCTGCGCAGGAAATCGCTGAAGCGCTTGCCGATACAGTCAATTCCATTGTAGAAGCCGTGAAAATCACCTTGGAGAAATCCCCGCCGGAATTGGCAGCCGATATTATGGATCGCGGCATTGTTCTGACGGGTGGAGGCGCCTTGTTGCGCAACTTGGACCGTCTGCTTTCCCGCGAAACGGGGATGCCTGTGCTCGTTGCAGAAAATCCGCTTGATTGTGTGGCGATCGGAACAGGCAAAGCTTTGGATAACATTCATTTGTTTAAGAATAAACCTGGCTACTCGTTGGCGAAGAAGAAGCGCTCGCGATAACGAGGTAAAGGATGTGGGGTGCGGGTGTCGCGTTTATTCAATACGAAAAGGCTCCTAGTATTGCTAGTGAGCCTGATCTTGCTGACTATGCTGGTTTCTGTAACCATTAAAGAGCGGGAATCAGCCACATGGCCTGAGCAATTTCTTGTCGACACTTTCTCCTGGATACAAAACCTCATCAATAAGCCCGCTCTCAAGACAGCGGGCTTATTTGAGGATATTCGTAAGCTGAAGGATGTCTATCAGGAGAATGAGCAACTCAAGGAAAGTCTAGCAAAATATCAGGGTTTGCAGGTTAAGGTCAATGAATTGGAAGCGGAGAACGCCCGTTTGCGCGAGGCGCTTTCCTTCAAGGAAAAAGCGGATTCTTATCGTACGTGGGTGGCCAATGTCACAGGTCACAGCCCGAATGAATGGAATTCAACGATCACGATAGACAAGGGTCAAAAAGACGGCATCCAAAAAAATATGGCTGTGGTAACAACTGAAGGCGGTCTGATCGGCCGAGTGATAGAAGTCGAGTCATTCAGTTCGAAAGTGCTTCTGAGTACAGACACGGAGAAAGTGGGGATTTCGGCGCTCGTACAAAACGGCAATAACAGGGCGTTTGGCATCGTAACTGGGGGTTCAACTCCAGGGACGGTCGAAATGAGCCTGATTGATCGCGATGCGAACATTCAAAAAGGACAGAAAGTGGTTACTTCCGGGCTTTCGGATATGTTTCCAAAAGGTCTCCTCATCGGTGAAGTCACGGATGTGTCCTTCGATGAAACAGGCTTGACAAAAATCGCAAAAATTAAACCTGCTGCTGATATCAACCATCTGGAAGAAGTGATGGTCGTCGAGCGTGTGGATGCTCCCGAAAGTGGCAAGTAGGAGGTTTCGCGACCAATGCATCCATCGATACTTTTTATTCTACTTATGGGTCTGACGATCATCGAATCGACCGTTTTTAGTATCCCGCCTCTCAACTTCTTCCATCCACAATTGGCTATCGTCACCATCATGTTGATCGCTTTGTTTCGCGGGCCTTCTTTGGCACTAATCCTTGGCGTATTGATCGGATTGGTCCGAGATATTGTCTACGGCACGTTCATCGGTATGGACATGTTTACAATGGGTTTGGTCGGTTATTTCTCCGGTTCGACTTTTCGTTTGTTTTTGCGACGTCACTTGGTGTTGGTTGTATTGACAGTCATTGCTTTTACGGCTGTCTACAACTTTGTCACCTATGGCATTTCTGTCTTGTTTGCCCAAAAAAAAGCAGATATTTCGATTGTTCTTGTTGAATCGATACGCATGATGATCATGAACGGGATTGTCACTCTGTTTCTGTACGTTCCGGCAAGCAAGTATCTGCCATTGCGAACCGGGAGAACATTCGTGGAGGAGGAACTTTGAAAGAAGGGATTTCCATGGAAGATGAAAAAAAATCCGGTATCACGAGACGGCTGAATCTGTTGTTTACCGTTGTTTTTCTCGCTCTGTCCATTTTGATTGTTCGCTTGAGTTATGTTCAACTCAAGGATGGGGAGAAATACCGGGCGAAAGCGGAGTCGAACCGCTTTGATACATTGCCGGTTCCGGCACCGCGCGGTTTCATCTACGACCGCAATAACCAATTGTTGGTGACGAATAAACCGTCCTTCACGATCACATTTACATTGCTCGACCGTAAACAATACAGGCAGGATCCGGCGAAAGTCGTGAAACACATCGCGGATCTCTTGTCCCCTGTCGTCGGAAAATCGCCGATCGAATTGTTGAAGGACATGGATGTTCCTAAAGATATGCTTGAGCAAATGGGAATTCCCGAAACATCGATCAAAGAGATGAAAATCGGAGATACGCCGAGTTTACCGATATCGACGCCCCGGCGCATCGTAACAAAAGCGAACGATAAAGAGGTCGCATTTGTGAAGGAGCATCAGAATGAACTTCCCGGCGTGAACGTTGTCGTAGAGCCGATCCGCGATTATGTGAAAGGAACCTTGGCATCTCACGTCCTCGGCTATCTCGGTGGGATTCCCAAAGAAGAGTATGAAAAATATAAGGAAAAGGGATACCGCAACGATGCGACCGTAGGTCTGTCTGGCGTAGAGCGCCAATACGAGGATTATTTACGCGGCAAGGACGGTTCGCTCAAAGTCGAAGTGAACATGTTCAATCAGCCGATCAAGCTCTACGATGAAGTGAAGCCGGTTCGCGGCGATGATGTGTATCTGAATATCGATGCGAATTTGCAACAGGTCACCGAAAAGGCTCTCGAAGATCAGGTGAAATGGCTCAATGCTAATCGCAGGCGCATTGACAATGCGATGGCGGTCGCGATGAATCCAAACACCGGAGAAGTCCTGGCGTTGGCAAGTTATCCGCCTTACAACCCGAATGACTGGGTGGGCGGAATCAGCGACGCAAATTATCAAAAGTTTATTCCCGCTGAAATGAATCGTGCGATTCAGTTTCCTGTCCCTCCGGGTTCCACGGTGAAGATGGGAACCGTTTTGCTTGGCTTGAAAAATGGCGTGATAAACTCGGACACGGTATTCTATGATGCGGGACGTTTGCAAGTCGGATGGACGCCAAGTGGTCAGCCAAACTATATTTATTCATGGGATCACGGGGGATTGGGGGCACTGGATCCCCGAAAAGCGTTGGCGGTTTCGAGTAACGTTTACATGTTCCAGGTCGCTCTTCGGTTGGGCGGGTGGCTTCCGACACCGCCGAAAGATGTGAACTATTGGTTACAGCATGATCTCCCCGCAGCCATTCATACGTTTGATACGTACTTTAAGCAATTTGGACTAGGGGTTAAGACAGGGATCGATCTGCCGGGCGAACAAACGGGATTCATGGCAGACGCACAGTATTTGGCAGATCTTGCATATACGGCGATCGGCCAACATGAATCGTATACGCCGATCGAATTGGCCCAATATGTGAGTGTTCTCGCGAACGGCGGGAAAAGGATGGAACCACATGTCGTAAAAGAGATAAGGGATCCGAACGGGAATGTTGTCTTTCGGAACGACCCGAAGGTATTGAATACGGTCCCGATCAACCCGAACGATTTGCAAGTGGTGCGCGAAGGAATGCGCGATGACGTAATTAAATCATACGGTACTGCTTATTCGGCGTTTGTCGGTGCCCCTTACGCGGTGGCAGCCAAGACAGGGACATCAGAGACATCTGTCAAAGGGTTTGAAAACTCCTGGATCGTCGGATACGCGCCGTACGATCATCCGCAAATCGCTTTTGCCATCTGTGTACCGGGAGGAGGCAGCGGTACTGATTCCACACTTCCGATTGCGCGCAAGATGATGGATGCCTTTTTTCACGTATCCAAATAAATGAGTATGCTGTCATATGATCCGCCTGCATTTGCGGCGGATCTTTTTGTAGCTTCTCTACCGCTCGGGGAAGGAAAAAAGTGCCCGCATGACGAATTATTACTGGACGTATGTGGAATTGAACAGGGGGACCATTATGGGGAATCGAATGGTGTGGGAACTTCCGCCCACAATGAAACCGCCCGTAACAATAAAAGGGATACGCGATGGATTAGTCTTCATCCTTCATGATCAATGTCCCTTCGAAGACATTCTTCATGACCTTGAACGGAAAATCGCTGGATCACATGGACAGTTTCTGGTCGGTCCTTTGATCCGCGTCACGGTTCTTACGGGAAAGCGTGAACTCACTCCAGAGCAGAAGGAATCCGTTCGCAAGGTGTTATCCGCTCGCGGCAATTTGATTATCCAGGCGTTTCATTCGTCTCATGAGAAACATTTTTATGAAATGGAAGAGTCCCCTCCTCTTATCTATCGTGGAACGGTTCGCTCCGGTCAAGTGGTATCGCATCAAGGGGACATTGTCGTTATTGGAGATGTGAATCCGGGTGGCCTCGTAATGGCTACCGGAAATGTATATATAATGGGTACATTACGCGGCGTCGCACACGCGGGGTGTACAGGTGATGAAAATGCGATCATTGCAGCCGTATATTTTCAACCGAGCCAGTTGCGCATTGGCCGTGTGATATCTCGTGCGCCCGATACGGAAGACCGATCGGCATATGAAGCGACGGAGATGGAATTCGCGTATCTCAAGGAGGGGCAAATGGCTGTAGAAAAAATGCAGTATTTACATATGATTCGTACACGCGATTGATCCGTTTCAATCGATTGCTAGAAAAAGGGGATGACCTGATGGGAGAGGCTATCGTTATCACATCTGGCAAAGGTGGAGTGGGTAAATCGACCACGAGTGCCAATATTGGTACAGCGCTTGCCTTGTCAGGGAAAAAAGTGTGTTTGGTGGATACAGATATCGGATTGCGTAACCTGGATGTGATCATGGGTCTCGAGAATCGAATTATTTATGATATCGTCGACGTTGTCACCGGGCAATGCCGTTTGGAGCAAGCGTTGATCAAAGATAAACGCTTTGAACACCTCTATTTGTTGCCCGCATCACAAACGAAAGATAAATCAGCTTTATCACCGGAAACGGTACGTAAAATTGTCGACGAATTGAAACAAAAGTTCGATTATGTTGTGATCGATTGTCCTGCGGGCATCGAGCAAGGGTTCAAGATTGCCATCGCCGGGGCGGAGAAAGCGATTGTTGTCACCACACCTGAGAACGCGGCTGTACGGGATGCGGATCGTGTCATCGGTTTGCTGGAGGGGGCGAAGATCCATGGTCCGAAACTGGTCATTAACCGGATCAAGCCACATATGGTTAGGCATGGGGATATGCTGGACATCGATGAGATTGTCGCTGTTCTGGCGATCGATCTGCTTGGTGTTGTACCCGATGATGAATGGGTCATATCATGTGCAAATCGGGGTGAGCCGGCTGTCCTCAATCCGAACAGCAAGGCGTCTATGGCGTACCGCAATATTGCCCGACGGATTATGGGAGATTCTGTCCCTTTGATGGTTCTTCAGGAAGAGCGAGGATTTTTCAGTCGGATCAAGCGTCTCATCGGTTTCGGGAAATAAGTGGAATGGGAGAGCGATGCGAGGGATTATGCCCTCGCTTTTTTGCTTTCCGTGAAGAGTCATAAGCCCGTCCCTGTTTACATAGGTATGTAGCATGAGAGGGGACAAGGGGGATCTTGACGATGGAATTTAAGAAACCTTGGAGGTTCAAATCGAAAGAAGACAAGATTGTTGTGGAATCTTGGCCAAAACCCGATCGAATGGAGGAAGATGAACCTTCTTCTATATTCAACGGATTTCGTGAGCATGAAGAAGAGGCAGAGACACAACAGCCCTTTCGTCCGTATTTTCCGCCTCGTCCGTTTGAGGTGGAAAGGAGATGGGGATCTCCTTACGTAAGACCTGCTTACGGAGGTAGAAATGATCGATTCGGGTACCGCCGCACTCCCTATCGCTATGAAGAGGAGGAAGAGGAAGAGCAAACGCCCGTGATATTCTGGCAAACGGCTGGGGCGCTTCTGCTCCTCTTGTTGGTCGTGGTTGCTTTCAAAACGGATCATCCGTTTGCGGATCGGACGAAACAGGTGATCACTGCTTCCTTACAAAAAGACTATATGATCTCTTCGCTAGGTGCTTGGTATCGGGAACACGTCGCCGATAAAATTGCTCTCCCTGTTTTCAATTCGTCAAAATCGACGACCTCCAATGTGACGTTTGTGATGCCTCTCCCCGATGCGAAAGCCAAGAATGTGTTTGATGCAAGGCAACGTCCCGTCATTGAGTTGGCAGGTAAAGCGAATGAGAACGTCAAAGCATCCGCACAGGGAATTGTAGAAAAAGTGGATAAAAACAACGAGTATGGCCAGTATGTGATCATCAATCACGGGGAGCAAACTGGAAAGACGTTATACGGTCATTTGGGACAAGTGACTGTGAAACAGAATGAATGGGTAGACGCGGGACAAGTGATCGGACAACTTGAAAAAAAAGAAGAGGCCGGTTTGCTTTTCGGGTATATGAAGGATCAACAATTTGTCGATCCTAAGCAGATTCTCGACGCTTCTTCACGAGGTGGATCCCAATGAAATATGTCAAGTGGAAACCAAAAGGGATGAAGATTCGCATTCATCCCCTTTTTGTTCTCCTTCTCATCGCGGCAGTTCTCACAGGCATGTGGGCCGACCTGCTCCTGTTGTTTTCCATTATCATCGTTCACGAACTGGGACATGTGTTTGTTGCGAACGCTTATGGATATAAAATTAAAGAGATGGAAATTCTCCCATTCGGTGGGGTAGCAAAGTTGGAACATGGAAGAATGGGATGGAATCCGCGTCACGAAGCGTCCATTGCGGTGGCTGGACCGTTATTCAATTTTTTAATGATCGGTTTCGCTATACTC
Organism: Collibacillus ludicampi; assembly: GCF_023705585.1. NCBI lineage: Bacteria > Bacillati > Bacillota > Bacilli > Caryophanales > Alicyclobacillaceae > Collibacillus > Collibacillus ludicampi. The sequence continues at coordinate 124,592 of NZ_BOQE01000001.1, read as the reverse complement.
TTATTACATGCCGGTGTGTTTTCGGAGAATTTTACGTCTTCCATTGTAAAAGGAAATCTCGTGCTTGCTTTCTTTAACATGTTACCAGCATTTCCACTCGATGGAGGGCGGATTTTACGGGCCGCTCTGTCGCGGAATCTCGGATTCAGAATGGCTTCGGAGGTGGCGCTTCGTATGGCGTTCGTAATTTCGCTGTTCTTGATGATTCTTGGGGTCGCTTCGCTTTGGATCGGCCAAGTGAATGTAGGTTTGATAACTCTCGGGGTTTTTTTATTTTTCTCCGCATGGCAGTTGAAAAGGCAATTGCGTTACGATACGGTTCGATTTCTCGATACCAAGCGAAGGAGTATGATTCGAAATCCCCTGCCGGTGCGAAGTCTCGTCGTCAATCCTGATATGTCTGTAAGACAAGTGCTGGATGAGTTTACACCTGACGCCTATCATATGCTGTATGTGGTAGATGGTGAGAAGCGGGTGATCGATGTGATTGCGGAAGAAGAATTGTTAAACGATTTTATGGTCGGTGGCGGTGTTATGAGCACAATTCGTGATCATTTATCGTATCGGGTGAAATAAGGAGTGGAAAGCGTCCGATCGCTTGAAAAAGGGAATCAAGATTCTTTGTCGAAATGGTTGGGGAGTGGAAGCAAGCGAACGAAAGAGATACTGACGGGAAGGTATCCGTACGAGAGTCGCGTTACGACATGACTGGCCGGTGGAAGGAGGTGGAAAGATGCAGCGAAAAATCATTGTGAATGATGATGCGAAAGAAATGAGAGTGGCCCTTCTGGAAGAGGGACGATTGATGGAACTTTATGTCCAAAGATCCGTCTGTCATCGTTTTCTTGGTAACATTTACAAGGGACGAGTGGAAAATGTGCTGCCTGGGATGCAAGCGGCATTTATCGATATAGGAACGGGGAAAAACGCGTTTTTGTACAGGGATGATGCACTACCAGGATTCCTTCTGTCCAGCGAAAAAGAGGTGGATCAAAAAAAGGAGATCACTGATATCTTGCGGAAAGGACAGGAGATCATCGTTCAGATTGAAAAAGAACCCACGGGAACGAAGGGGGCACGAGTGACTACACAGATCGCTCTTGCCGGACGATACACTGTTGTTATGCCTTATTCCGATTACGTAGGGGTGTCCAGAAGGATTGTGGATGAGACGGAGCGAGAGAGACTGAAGAGAATCGTCGACAAGATTCGTCTTTCGGAAGCCGGGATCATCGTGAGGACGGCGGCACAAGACGTATCCGTGGAACAAATAGAACAGGACTACAAGTTCCTGAAAGGGGTGTGGCAGCATGTGTTGCGACAAAGTCAAACACTGACGGCTCCTTGTTTGCTGTATCAAGATCTTAACCTTCTTGCGCGATCGGTTCGGGATTTATTTACGGAAGACACGGACTCCTTCATTGTCGACAGGAAAGCCTGTTACGATTCCGTATGCGATCTGCTCACCCATGTGGCGCCACATCTAAAAGAACGTGTGCAATTGTATGAAGGAAGTGAACCGATTTTTAAACGTTACCAGATTGAGGGAGAGATTGAACGATCCCTCAGACGCAAGGTATGGCTGAAATCGGGTGGCTATATTGTGATCGACGCAATGGAGGCGTTGACAGCGATCGATGTGAATACCGGGAAGTTTGTTGGAACGACTTCTCTTGAAGAAACGGTACTGAAGATCAATCTGGAAGCTGCTCGCGAGATTGCGCGCCAAATCCGCTTGCGGGATATCGGAGGGATGATCATCATCGATTTCATCGATATGCCGCAAGAAGAGCATCGAAAACAAGTTCTCGCGGAATTGGAATTTCAACTAAAACGGGATCGCACACGTACTCAGCTTTTTGGATGGACACAACTCGGGCTTTTGGAAATGACCCGAAAGAAAAATCGCCAGAGCTTGGACGAAATCTTGAGAAAACCGTGTCCAAGTTGTGAAGGTACGGGTAAAACGTACACAGAAGAAACGATCGCGATTCGCATTGAACGCGAGTTGAAAGAAATATCCGGTCAAAACGACAAAGCAGCCTTCTTGATCGAAGCGCATCCATCGGTAGCCGCGAAATTGATTGGCCCCGGGGGAGACAACCTGATACAGTTGGAGAAGGCAGTCGGGAAGAAGATTTATGTGAAAGGCAGAAGCGAGTTGTCTCTTATTGACTATCGCATTTTGGAAGATTCGCTTGGAGAAATTGAAAAATGGGCAACTCCTGTTTACCCGGGTCAAGTCCTGCGTGTCTATGTGGAAGAGCCACATGAACACACCCCGCGAGACGGCATTGCTCGGATCGAAGGTTTTATACTAAACGTTAGCAACGGAGGAAGGTACGTAGGTCAAAAAGTGATTGTCAAAGTGAGGCAAGTTTTTCGTACATACGCGAAAGCAACCCTCGTGGACGAAGAAAACATACATTGACAACTTTTATCTTGCTATGTTAGGATATCGTAGGTAAGCGTATTTTTAGGCATTAGGTAAAGAATGTTCGCCATTCATTGTAGTATGCGAACGATCGCTTGCTGTAACCGCTTGGCACGGGTCTGGAAATCCGTTTAAGGTACCTGGTGCTAGCGAGTTTGGGTGAAGGAGGTGCGATCTGTGTACGCAATTCTTGAAACCGGTGGTAAACAGTACAAAGTACAAGAAGGCGACGTTCTTGTTATTGAGAAACTCGCTGCGGAAGAAGGCGCAAGCGTTAACTTCGACAAAGTTTTGCTTGTTGCTAAGGAAGACGGTGTGATCGTTGGTTCGCCGACAATCGCGGGCGCTTCCGTTTCTGCGAAAGTGGTTGGCCACGGGAAAGCGAAGAAGATCATTGTCTTCAAATATAAAGCGAAAAAGAATTCCCGCAAAAAGCAAGGTCATCGTCAACCGTACACCAAAGTTCAGATCGAAAAGATTAACGCGTAATGATTCAGGTACATGTGCGTCGTGATCACAGGGGGCGAATTCGTCATTTTTCCGTTCGTGGACATGCCGATTTCGCTCAGCACGGACAGGATCTATTGTGTGCGGCGATATCGAGTCTTGTCCAAAACGGAGTGAATGCTCCTGAGGCGTTGCTCGGTGTTCGTTTGCCTGCGATCAGCAAGGACGGGCTTATAGAATCGGATGTCCCTGAATTGTCTGGGGATCTGGATGACAAGGTGCAATTATTGCTTGAGAGCATGATTTATGGTATTCGTTCTTGGGCGGAAGAATTTCCGAAGCATCTTCGTGTCATCGATAAGTTTCCGAACAAAGGAGGTGGAGATACATGATCCAATTAAACCTTCAACAGTTCGCATCGAAAAAAGGGGTAGGTTCTACAAAGAACGGACGTGATTCGATTTCGAAGCGCCTTGGTGTGAAGCGCCAAGACGGTCAAATCGTAACGGCTGGGTCGATTTTGGTTCGTCAGCGTGGAACGAAGATCTATCCCGGTTTGAACGTTGGCAAGGGCGGTGATGACACTCTCTTTGCCAAAGTTGCTGGCCGTGTCGCTTTTGAACGAATGGGACGTGACAAGAAGCGCGTTTCCGTTTATCCTGTAGAGGTACAAGAAGCGGCGGTCCAAGCGTAAGTGTAGGAATGACACGAGAGCAGTTCAGCGATGGGGCTGGACTGCTTTTTTTTGCAACTAGTAAAGTATAAATTGTGGTTAAAAGAACAAACCACAATTTATACTTTCCGGGTATCAAAATTGAGATTTGTAAAAAGGAATCTTCTATGGAGTTGTCGAAAGGAATTTATTGGAGTAATTTAGGTAACGGAAGTGAATTCGTACATGAAGATGTCTCAACGATCAACCGATAGGAAAGTTTTGCTTGCTTTGACTTGCATGATCCTTTTCAGCATAATAGCCATTGGGTTCACATATGCACTCCCGTTTTGGGTAATGGCCATTCCTTGTGCATTTGTTCTCATACAAGGAGTCTATTGTTGCTGGTGGTTGCCATTGCGGCAAGCGGCGATGAGGGAAATGGAATTGCGTGAACAACGGGAAGAGACGTTGCGAATGATGTCGCAATACCGCCATGATTGGTTAAACCACATCCAATTGGTACAAGGTTATATGCAAATGAAAAAATATGAACGGATGGCCGACCCGATACGCACATGTGTAGAAGAAGCGCGCAAACATGCCAAAATCGGAAGTCTCCCGAGCCCACTGGTTGCCTATCGTGTAATGGAGGCCACATTGCGCTATCCGCTGCTGCAGATCGACGTGCAAGCACTCGGATTCACAGGTGAAGACCTCCCCTTTGTCGTCGAGTCAGAGTTAGCCGATACATTTTTTGAGATCTGTGCCGGAGGTGGGGAATTGGCGAATCGGCGAGGCAAACCTGTCAATTGGAGCTTCTCGATTCTTCAACGGGGTGTGGAAGGATTTTCAATAGGACTTCATGTTTCTGGAGAATCTATAACTGACGAATATGTCGATGAAGTCATATCGATCGTCACGGGACAGGGATTGGTCTTTGAAGCTTCGGATCCGGTAGCAGACGGTTATCAGTTGACCTTTCATCTCTCCTATAGCAAGAAGGGATTGCGTCTTCCCAAATGGATCAAGGAAAATACTGCAGATCGCTTGAACGGAAAGAATAAGCTCGAAGACCTCACAATATCAAGAGAGACATATAGGAAAGGAACATGAGGAATGTTTGTCGATACAGCTAGAGTGTATGTGAAAGGTGGAGACGGCGGAAACGGCATCGTATCGTTTCGCCGCGAGAAATATGTTCCGGAAGGAGGACCGGCGGGAGGAGACGGTGGTTGCGGAGGAGACGTCGTTCTCGTCGTTGATGAAGGATTACGAACACTGCTTGATTTTAAGTATCAACGCCATTTTAAAGCGGATCGCGGTGAGCACGGAAAGCCCAAGAATCAACATGGGAGAAACGCTGAAGATCTCGTTGTGCGCGTTCCCCCAGGCACTACGGTAATCGATGCGGAAAGCGGAGAGTTTCTCGGTGATTTGGTTCGTCACGGACAACGTTTAGTTGTCGCTCATGGCGGTCGCGGGGGTCGCGGCAACACGCGGTTTGCTACCCCGGCCAATAAGGCTCCGGAAATTGCGGAAAAAGGAGAGCCGGGAGAAGAACGATGGATTCAGTTGGAATTGAAAGTTTTGGCGGATGTTGGATTAGTTGGTTTCCCGAGCGTCGGAAAATCCACGTTGCTCTCCGTTGTTTCTTCGGCCCGCCCGAAAATCGGAGCTTACCATTTTACAACTTTAACTCCAAATCTCGGTGTCGTGGATGTTGGTGACGGACGCAGCTTTGTTATGGCCGATCTCCCTGGATTGATTGAGGGGGCGCATGAAGGCCATGGTCTTGGCCATCAGTTCTTGCGTCACGCGGAACGAACAAGAGTGATCGTCCATGTGGTCGACATAGCCGCTACAGAAGGGCGTGATCCATATGAAGATTTCGTCACGATCACGAACGAGTTAACCCAATATAACGAGAGATTGGGAAAACTTCCGGTGATCATTGCGGCAAATAAAATGGATGTACCTGGTGCCGAAGAAAATCTTCGTGAATTCCGGGAAAAATTAAAGGAAGATATCCCGATTTATCCGATTTCCGGTGTTACGCGTCAAGGAGTACAAGAACTGATGTATGCAGTGGCCGATTTGCTTGATACAATCCCTCTTGTACAGGAGGATGCGCTCACCGAAGTGGAGGAACAACAGGAACGAAAAGTGTATCGTCTCGAAGACGAAGATGATTCGTTCACGATCACAAGAGACAATGACGTGTTTGTCATTCATTCGGCAAAAATTGAAAAGCTTGTGAAAATGACAAACTTCGAACAATATGATGCGGTCAAACGTTTCCAACGGATTATGAAAGCGATGGGGGTCGATGATGAACTGCGTAAACGCGGGGCAGAAGACGGTGATACGATTCGCATCGGTGATTATGAATTTGATTTTGTCGAATAGGCAGAAGGCGTCGGAAGAGCGTGCGAGTAAAGCTCTTTCACGCCTTTTTTCATAGATTTTTAAAGATAAGATGAACTGTGGAACGATCAGAGTTTTTAGACCTTCTTGTTAAGAGGAAATTTATTTTAAAAATAAAAAATATATATTAACAACTTATTTTTTATATTTTTAAGAAGGATTTTTTTATTAAACCGAGAATCTCAATTCTATACACAAATGCTTTCAGAGGAAGGAGAGATGTGACGATGAATGCTGCCGAGTGGGTGGAGCAAACCCTACAACTTGCACTTGCGAAAAATGCCAGTGATATTCACATGGAACCTTTTGAGGAAGGCTATCAGGTCAGGTTTCGCATTGATGGACAATTAGTCTTTATGGCTGACATTCCATCTTGTGATACGGGGGTGGTTCAAAGAATCAAAGTATTGGCAGGGATTGATATTGCGGAGCGAAGACTGCCGCAAGATGGAAGCTTTCATCTAGGAGCGGGTGGCATGGATGTGGATATACGCGTATCCACATTGCCTACATTGTACGGGGAGAAAGTCGTGATGCGCCTCCTGCGATATCAGTCACAGATTCATGAACTAGGAGAACTGGGAATGGAAGAGAAAGATCTTGAAAGGCTCCTTTGGCTACTCGAAGCTCCACAAGGACTACTCTTAGTCACTGGGGCGACCGGTTCCGGCAAAACGACAACATTATATGCGATGCTTCGCCATCTCGTGAAAACCCGGGTCAGTGTGACCAGTTTGGAGGATCCAATCGAATCGCGAGTGCCCGGTGTTTCGCAAGTACAGATCAATGACAGAGCGGGCTTGACATTCGCACGAGGGTTGCGTGCCGTGCTCAGACAAGATCCGAATGTGATTATGGTCGGTGAAATAAGGGATGAAGAGACGGCAGAAATTGCTGTGCGTGCATCGCTGACAGGTCACTTGGTATTAAGCACATTACATACGATGGACGCAAGAGGGGCTTTTCTCCGGCTTGTCGAATTTGGCATTTCTCCCAAATTAGTCAGTGCCGGTGTAATCGGTATTCTTTCACAAAAATTGGTGGGCGTTCGATGTGAATACTGTAAGGGATCGGGCAATGAACGTCTATGTTCCACTTGTCATGGAACAGGTCTACAGGGAAGACGCGGAGTTTTTCATTTAACTGTCATGAATGATGAACTCAGCACCCAGTTTGTTGAGGGACTCAAACGTGAAAGAAGCATGAATTTTTCGTTTGAATCGCCCGAATGGTTATACGGGGGAGACGAACATGGCACAGTTACGTCAACGATGGAGGAACGAGCGTTGGCTCGCGCGCTTTTGTTCGCGGATGGCTGGACTAACGAGCTGTGGGTATCCGTTGACTGCCGGTCTTCGTTTAATGAAGAAACAATGTGGCAAAGCGGAACGGAAATTATTCGACAAATTGATTCTGGGGATTGAAAGGGGGAGTCCGCTATCCCAACTTTTTTTGGCTGAAGGCTTTCCTTTACTTGTCTATTCACTGGTCGTTGTAGGGGAGGCGAATGGAGATTTAGCGAAAAGCTTTTATCGATTGAGCGATCATTATGAAGCGAAACTTTCCTTTCGACGGGATGTTTGGAATGCTTCCTTCTATCCATTGCTCGTATGTATTGCCTCGATTGTGACAGCGTTCTTTCTGCTGTATGTGATACTGCCTCAATTTGAAGTCCTCTATTTGCAAATGGGTTTTCCGCTGCCGGAAGATACACAGCGACTGTTTCGGTGGGCGGGTTCAATTCGCGCCATACTTCCATGGTTTGTATTCTCATCGTTCACCGTTCTTCTGCTGTTATTCTTTTCTCGCCGAAAACTTCCTCGCATGATGAAACAAACAATCGCAAAAATCCTTTTTCTTCCGTTTATCAAAGACATCTACCGGGTTGTATTTTCTTATCGTTTGGTTGAAAACCTGTCTCTGCTGCTTTCGTCAGGATTGCCAATCTTAGACGTTTTGCAACGAATGGCCGATGTCTCTTTGTTACCTTATGAGCGTCAAACGGTCGAACATATACGGGCGAAAATACTTGCGGGAAGTACACTGTCCGAAGCGCTATCGGCACAACCATGGGTTGATATCAGAGTCTTGCTGGCGATTGAGATTGCCGAAGCCACCGGCGATTTGTCCGCAGCCTGTGAATATGTAGCCGGGGAGTTATCGCAAGAATTGCGTAACAAAAGCAAGCGGTTCATACAGTTGCTGGAGCCAAGCATGCTTTTGTTTCTCGGGGGTGTGATCGGGGTGATCACACTCGCCATGATACTGCCAATGGTTGAATTGGTTCAATCGATTCGATGAAAGGAATGAGAAAAATGATGAAATCGAACAAGATGAATAAAAAACCGCTTCGTGCATCGGGATTTACGCTCATTGAATTGTTGATTTCACTTTTTATCATTTCTGTAATCTCGGCGGTTGCGATGCCCCATCTGCGGGGTTCGGGCGAACGAGCGCAGAAGACATCCTGTGAAGCGAACCAACGTCTTATTCGTGCCGTACTCGAAGATTATTATCTAGAGCATGGACATTATCCATCCGGCAGTTCTGCAGAAATATTGACAGAATTAAAAAACAAGCATTATTTGCAATCGATCCCCACTGAACCTGCAGGGGGAACGTATGAAATTACGACATCGGACGACGGATCCAGTGTGACTGTGAAGTGCAGTGTTCATGGCGAACTCGGTGACTAGAAAATGAAGAGTGAAAAAGGATTTACATTGCTTGAAATGTTGCTTGTACTCGTGATCTTTTCAAGCATACTTACAATCGCACTCCCCGGGATTCGTCGTATCGAGGCGTACTGGCAGTTGCAATCGGTCACTCAGAGGATTGTTGCAGATCTTCGTGAATCACAAGCTTTCGCGATGGCACACAGCGATTATCATGAGATACGCTTTGCCATTTTTGATCCCCGTTATGCGGTCTATGAAGGAGTCACACGTGTACGCAGTGTGGAATATCCGAAAGGGATTTTCTATCCATACGGGTACTCGCAGTTACCGTACAATCACGTTCGTTTTGATGGTACGGGTCATGTGACGACCAGTGGAACGATTCCGCTTGTGAATGCGTACGGGGATCGAACCACGATCGTAATCTACATGCATACGGGAAGAGTAGCTGTAACGGGGGTAGCAAAGAAATGAGAGGGGATTGTGGATTCAGTTTACTCGAGTGCATGCTGGCACTTGTCGTTATGGGATCTTTTTTAGGAGGAGGCGTGATGCTCTTAAGCTCCATTTACAGGATGAACCGAATGGCTGGTCAGATTGAGAGAGCAACAGCTATAGCCGATGAGATATTGGAAAGATACCGCATCACGTCACTTACTCCGCAAGAGTTTGACGTATCGGATTCAGGTATTATCTATCACGGGAAAGTTGAGTTGAAGCTCCAGGACTTAGGAACACAAGTAGTGGTGACCGTTACCTGGACGGAGAGGGGAACGAACCATGAAGTCAGCCTCTATACGTTGTCTGCACGATGAGAGCGGATTAACGCTTATCGAAACGTTGATCGCGCTCGTAGTCATGTCCATTCTCGTACCATCTGTCCTCATTTGGAACCGACACTTCGCCCATCTCGCATCGATGCAATTTGCACGGACGGAAACAGATGTACAGGCGTGGCAAGGGTTTTATTTTATGCGCAGTGAAATCCACGACGGAAAACTTTTCACCGTTTCGTCGAACGGAAAGGAACTCAATTTTTATAACGGAACGGGTGATCAGATCACCTATCGGTGTAACGCATCGAATCAGATCTTGCGTCAAGTAAACGGCGTGGGGGCTTCCGTTATCGCTAATGACGTGGTATCACTTAGCTTCACAGTAGATTCTAGCAGGAAGGGAGTTACCATCTTGATGCAAACGAGTGTAGGCGGTGTGACGCTCACATGGCATGGATTCGTGGCAGGAAGGGGGGGATATTGAGGAGAGATGGATTGTGAGCGTATAAGAATGAACAGCAAGTCAACGGAAATCGCGAACAGAAGATTTCCCCGAAATGAAAGAGAAAGAGGTTCCGTTCTTTTACTCACACTGTTTCTCACAATGCTTGGCGTTTGGATTGCCTCGACGATGTTCATTTCTGCGACGAGTCAATACCGGACTGCTTTGGCCCACCGGCAAATTAGCCAGGGAAATTGGCTCGCGGAAGCCGCGATCATGCGGGCGATCGGAGAATTAAATAGGAATGCTGCTTGGAGGGCCGGTTTTACCAATATCCCTTTTGGTGGTGGAACCTATTCGTTAACGGTTCAGGCTTTAGACAAGCAACTGATGAAACTGTCAGCCGAAGGACGTATCGGTGTGAAAGTCCGACGTACGATTGAAGTCATTTATGATACGAACACGAAAAAGGTACTGAGTTGGAAAGAGGGATGAGAGATCCCTCTTTTCTTGTAAAATTCCCATCTTGCAAGCGATGGTCGCAGAACACCTATTCGGTGCACGAAGCGATAGAGGTATCAAACCGCATGGTTTCAGGCCTCTCACATCTTTACTGTCTTCGGGGACACATAACGATGAAGGATGAATTCTATGATCCCCATCGGAAGTGAAATCAAAAAAGCGTACAGAAGTGGAACATGTACGCCGGGCCAAAGCCATGCGACACCCCATATGATTAGGGAGATTCCGACAAGCCCTAAGAGGGTAGAAGGGATATTTCCCAAGGCGGGAACAATTAGGCGATCAGCGATCAATCCTGTACAAGTGAGGACGAATGCGGTTGCGAGTAAGGGCAAATAGGAGGGATATGTAATCTGCGGACTTACTCTATCGGCCATCCAGAGAAAAAGGGAAAAGGAGAAGATTTTGATCCATCCGTTCATCATCAATCACTCCATTTCTTGTATTATTTTTCATACGTAATAACACTGTTATTCATCTCACGTTGGACAAACTTCTCGCGTGTGTTACGATGATATATAGGAAGGGGGCCTTGTTGGGCGTGGCCAATATTTTTTTCATCGGTTTTATGGGAACAGGAAAATCCACAGTGGGAAGAGCGCTCACAGAACGAATCGGTTGGAAGTTTATCGATACAGATCAGGAGATTGTAAGAAGAGAAAAACGTTCGATTCCGGAAATTTTTGCGAGTCAAGGAGAAGCTTACTACCGTGAACTCGAAAGTCAGGTGATCGCAGATGTTGCCAGGAATGACAATCAAGTGGTAACAACTGGCGGTGGGGCCGTCCTGCGCCGGGAGAATCTGTGTCATATGCGGAAAAACGGGTTCATCATTTCTTTGCATGCAACCCCTGAAGCGATCATTGAACGGGTCAGGAATCAATCGGATCGTCCTCTCTTGCAACAAGGGGAATTGACTGAGCAAGTACATAGGCTTTTGCGGGAACGGGCAGGGCTTTATGATCAAGCAGATCTGATTATAGATACGACTACGCTTACCGTTAGAGAGATTGTCGAGCAAATTCTTCGCGCACCTAATGTTCCTCTTCGTTGACGAGCACCAATGAACCCGCTACACTGAAGAGTGTTGCGTTCTGAAAAAGGAATCGCCCATTCCGTTTTCGAGGCACCGTTGCATCATAACGGTTGTTTGCTTGACACCATATTCTCGAGATAGCCACTCATGCCGCAATCGGAATCTGAGAATGAAAAGTTTCTTGTGTGGAGAAGAGGATGAAGTCTGGCACAAGCAACGGAGTGGCTTTTGGGTAGGTGTATCGCTTTGTGGCGCAGCGAACCCAAGCGCAAAGCGATACATCCACCCAAGCAACTAATTTTCAACGTAGCCCTCCATGCCGCTAGCGACGGCGCCATCAGAAGATGAAAAGTGACATTGGGTGGGCGTACTGCTTTGCGTGAGACAGCGACTTTGGAGGTCGTCTCGCTTCCTTTCGGATGTAAAAGGGTATATGCATTGCGCGTAATAGCGACTTTGAAGGTCGTCTCGCAACATCTGATTATGATTCCATGCGAGACGACCTTCACGGAGCATAAGCGCAATGCATATACCCGCTGAAACGACCTCCACGGAGCGCGAACGCAAAGCATACGCCCGCCAAACTACACATTTTCAACGTAGAAAAGAGGTTTTTCATAGATGTGCGGAATAGCAGGAATAGTGATGAAGAACGGTCATCCTGTTGAACAAATGACGTTGGAACGGATGACCGACATGATCATACACCGCGGTCCGGATGACAGCGGTCTTCATTTTGATGCGAACGTAGGCCTAGGATTCCGCCGCTTGTCGATCATCGATTTGGATGGGGGACATCAGCCGTTAAGCAATGAAGATGGTTCAGTTTGGATCGTTTTCAATGGAGAAATTTATAATTATAAGGAAATTCGCAAGTGGCTGATCGAACGGGGACACAAATTTGCCACGGAAAGCGACACAGAAGTGATCGTGCATCTGTATGAGGAAAAAGGGGTAGATTGTGTCAAAGATTTGCGTGGTATGTTCGCCTTTGCGATCCATGATAAGCGAAAAAATCTCGTGTACGTCGCAAGGGATCACTTCGGAATCAAACCTCTTTATTACACGGAAACGGCGGATGCGATCGCTTTTGGATCGGAAATCAAAAGTTTGCTTGTGGTTCCCGGTGTGGAGCGCGAAGTTGGGTTGGAAGCATTTTGGAATTACTTAACATTCCAATATGCGCCCGATCCGTTAACGATGTTTAAGAATATTTATAAAGTGCCCGCCGCTCATTATGCGATCATTAAGGACGGTAAGATTTCCTTGCAGCGGTACTGGGAAGTACAGTTTGTCCCTGAGGAACATTCTCTCGAATACTATATTGAAGGTACGAAGGAAATTCTGCGGAATTCTGTGAAGATGCATATGAATTCCGATGTTCCCCGCGGCGCTTTTCTCTCATCGGGTGTTGATTCTTCAACGATCGTGGCCCTTTTGAAAGAATTGGAACAAGTGAAGACGTTCACCGTCGGCTTTGAAGGTGCAGGTGGACAAAGCGAGATTGAATACGCGCGGGAGACAGCCAGACTCCTGGGAACGGAGCATCGGGACACGATCGTTACAGCCAAGGAGTATTTAGATGCTGTACCGCGGTTAATTTACTTACAGGATGAACCAGTGGCTGATCCATCGGCTATCGCCTTATATTTTGTGGCGGAACTTGCGAGCCGCTATGTCACGGTGGTACTTTCAGGTGAAGGTGCGGATGAAGTGTTTGGAGGATATACGATCTATCGAGAGCCTTTATCCTTGAGGATGTTTGATTACATTCCTCCTTCGATCAGACGATCCTTAGGAATGTTGGCTGAGCACCTTCCGGAGGGGATGAAAGGACGTTCCTTTCTCATTCGCGGCTCGAAGACCGTGCAAGAGCGACACGTCGGGAATGCGTTCATTTTCGGTGAGGCAATGAAAGAGGAATTCGTGAAATTTAACCCGGAAGCGCTCGGTATTCGCAGACCGATGGACATCACGAAACCCTATTATGACAGAGTTTCTCATTATGATGATGTGACAAAAATGCAGTATATCGATTTCCATACGTGGTTGACCGGAGACATCTTGATGAAAGCGGACAAAATGACCATGGCCAATTCATTGGAATTACGTGTCCCCTTTCTCGACAAAGAGGTTTTTGCGTTCGCATCGAAAATCCCGATGGCTTACCGGATGATGAACGGTACGACCAAGTATGTATTGCGTGAAGCTGTGAAAGACATTTTACCCAAGGCTGTAGCGGAACGTCCGAAACTCGGATTTCCAGTGCCTACACGCCATTGGTTGCGGAACGAGCATTATCAGTGGGCGAAAGAATTGATTCAAGAGAGCCCTGTGGATCACCTTCTCAATAAATCGTACATCTTGCAATTGCTTGATGATCATAAGATGGGTGTCCGTGACAATGCACGCAAAGTTTGGACGATTTTAGTGTTTATGTTGTGGCACCGGATCTACGTGGAACAAGCTTTGACGTTCCCGGCGGAGGTAAGTCCCAACGTGGAATTGAGACGAAAAAGAAACAATGAAGCGCTCGCTGTGCGTGCGTAACAAGTTTTCCCCTCTGTGTGAGACATAGAGGGGTTTCTTTTCCCTTAAGATGAGCGGTTTTTCTTTATCAAATCAAACTGTTCAAGAAATACAGTTGGAAGCTCGAAAATACAATGTTATTTTCAAACGTGAATGAACGTAAGTTTTCTTTATTGTCATCGATGGGACAGCATGTTATACTGTCTCCTAAATAGAGATGCAAATCCGTATTCAGTGAACACAAAGGTGAGATATTTTTATGACAAAACGTCGTCGACGGTTTTACCTTGTTGCGGAAGAGATTATGCCGGAAGCGATGGTCAAAACGGTTCAAGTCAAAGATATGCTTGCACGTGGAGAGGTGCAAACCATCTACGATGCGGTCAATCTCGTCGGGCTTTCACGCAGTGCGTTTTATAAATACAGAGATCTCGTATATTTGTATGAAGAAACAGGACGGGAACGTTTGTTGACACTGTCGTTGATCCTTGAACACCGGCAAGGAATCTTATCAACCGTTCTTAATGAAATGGCAAAAATGGGTTGCAACATTATTACGATCAACCAAGGAATACCGATGAGCCATGCAGCACATGTAACAGCAACTGTGGATGTTTTTCACATGGAAGGATCTGTCGACGAAATGTTGGATCGATTGCAATCGATTGTTGGAGTGCGCAAAGCGGAGGTTGTGGGTTACAGCTAACTTTTTAAGATAAAAGGAGAGAAGATAATATGTGGAGAGGAATTTTGGAAGAATATCGTGAATTTTTGCCGATTGGTCCGGAGACGCCAATCGTTACATTGTTCGAAGGGAACACGCCCCTGTATCACGCTCCGCGACTCAGTAAAGAAGCAGGTGTCGAAGTCTATCTCAAATACGAAGGTTTAAACCCGACCGGTTCTTTTAAGGATCGGGGCATGGCAATGGCTGTTTCCAAAGCGAAAGAAGAGGGAGCGGAGGTTCTGATTTGTGCCTCAACAGGCAATACGTCGGCTGCTGCTGCCGCTTATGCCGCGAGGGCAGGGATGAAGGCGATCGTCGTCATTCCGCACGGTAAAGTTGCAGCAGGCAAATTGGCGCAAGCGGTGATGTATGGTGCGGAGATTATTCAGATAGATGGGAATTTTGACGAAGCATTACACATTGTGAGAGAAATTTCCAAGACTCATCCCGTTACCCTTGTAAATTCCGTGAACCCATATCGAATCGAAGGTCAGAAAACAGGTGCGTACGAAGTGATTGACGCCCTTGGCGAGGCGCCGGCGTATTTGGCGATCCCTGTCGGAAATGCGGGGAATATCACTGCATACTGGAAAGGATTTAAGGAATACAGACAGCGTCGTCGTGCCGGTAAATTACCCAAGATGCTCGGCTTCGAGGCGGAAGGTGCGGCGGCGATCGTTAAAGGAAAGCCGATTCCCCATCCTGAAACGGTAGCGACTGCGATCCGGATCGGTAACCCTGCAAGCTGGCAGGGAGCGGTTACCGCTGCCGAAGAATCAGGCGGAACCATTGATATGGTTTCGGATGAAGAGATTTTACATGCTTATCGTTTGATCGCACAAGAAGGTGTTTTCTGTGAACCGGGTTCCGCCGCATCGGTCGCTGGAATGTTAAAGTTGGCAAAAAGCGGCTATTTCAGTGAAAACGATCAAGTCGTTTGTATTTTGACAGGCAACGGACTGAAAGATCCTGACAATGCGCTCACGTATGGAATGAAAGTGGAGCCAAAACGAGTCTCTGCGGACGGGCAGTCTGTCGTCAAAGCGATTTTTGGGTAATTCCCTTTACCGAGTGTGCGATGCCAGCAGAGAACGAATTCCTCATGGAAGTGTGAGAGATCTGACGTATGCATCAAGTGATGAGGAAAGCAAGATTGAAGGATCTCTCGCTTTCTCAAAAAGAGGCATTTCATCCAATCGCTAAAGTTCAAAGTTGTAGCAAATGCCGGAGTAAACAAAGAAGGGGAGATACCATGCGGGTACGAGTGAAAGTACCGGCGACGACTGCCAATCTGGGGCCTGGTTTCGATACGCTAGGGATGGCGTTATCCCTTTATAACGAAATCGAAGTGGAACCTTGGACAGGCGGTGTAAAAATCGAAGTGTCCGGGGAAGGAAAAGATCTTGTTCCCCGTGCCACGAATAACTCGGTATATCAAGCGATCCAGATGGTGTATGAACGGATTGGTATTCGTATGCGCGGCGTACGCATTCATATTCACAATGAAATTCCTGTAACGCGCGGACTGGGCAGTTCCGCTACGGCTATCGTGGGAGGATTGCTGGGAGCCAATGCGTTGTGTGGAAACTTGTTGACAGAATCTCAGTTGATAGAGATGGCTGTTCAACTGGAGGGCCATCCGGACAACGTAGCCCCCGCTTTGTTGGGGGGGGTTGTAGTCTCCGGAGTCGTGGGAGGAAAAACATATGTGAAAAGGTTTAATCCTCCAGAAGGCCTTCGCTGTGTAGTTGTGACCCCTGATTTTCAACTATCTACACTCGCGAGTCGCCGAGCCCTTCCTGCCAGTGTTGCTTTCAAAGATGCGGTTCACAATGTGAATTGTGTGGCACTCCTGGTATCTGCACTTGCAGAAGGGGATTTAACGCTCTTCAGTTCGGTGATGCAGGATCGGCTACACGAACCTTATCGGAGGAAGCTCATACCGGGTATGGAAGAGGCTTTTGCCGCCGCGAAAGGAGCGGGTGCCTTATCGGTGGCTTTGTCAGGATCGGGTCCCTCATTGATCGCGTTCTGTACAAGCGGATATGAACATGTAGGACACGCCATGCGCGCAGCTTTTCAAAACGCGGGAGTGACGGCACGCGTGCTTCAACTCTTCCCGGAAAAGAACGGAGCACAAGTACTGCATTCATAAGGGAAGAAAAATTTCGCGCTAATTTTCAAAATAGTGCCATGTATCAAGAGGTACCATCAGTTAATGATTAGTTTCTTTTACGAAAAGAGTGCTTTAAGGCTACCACAAGCAACTAAGTAGCTATTGGGTGGGTGTAATCGCTTTGCGGCGCAGAGGTGAGTTGAAGGTCGTTCCGCAACTTCTGTTGAGAATCCGAGCGGGACGACCTTCATCGAACCCAAACGCAAAGCGATACACCCACCCAAGCACTTGTTTTCAAGATACTTATGCCGAACCCAAGTTGCAAAGCGATACACCCACCCAAGCACTAATTTTCAAGCTATAACATCTTGCTTTCGCAAATATATCAACCCAATATGAAAAGGAACGAATTCGACGCGCGGCTGGTACCGCCATTTTAACTCAGCCAGGCGTAGCTCTTTTTCCGCAGTAATGACGGTCGCCTCTTCTTCATTGTCGATCAGCAAGGATCCGTAATACGTTTCCAGTTGTTCGATCTCCTGCTTCAGATGTTCTTCCGCTTCTTCCGCCCATTCATGGTTATGCGCACCGAGTTTCTCTGCGGTTGCTTCGAGGAACTTTTCCCATGCCTCCCGAAAGGATAAACGAACCTCTTTTATGTGGCATCCTTCAGGTGGTTGCGGCGACATGGGGAGATGCATGATGGACGGAAAGAAACGAGGAACTCGCTCGCCGTTTATCATATTGATTCCGTAAGAGATGATTTCATCACAGCGACGGTCAGCCAGAAACGAAAGTTTTCCGCTGATGACGAAGTAGGGTTCGAGTTCACCATCCCGAACCGAATGGTATTGCAAGGTGAACTGTCCCCGTTTTTTTGCCGATTCGAATAATTGATTCAAGCGGTAAGAACCAAGGACAACCAGTTCGGCCGATTCGATTCCCTCCACTTGTTTGTTGGAAGAAAACGCAAGATTGAGTACGGTAGGTTTTACTTCTTCGCCTGTTGCTTCGACCCACAGCCAATAATAAGGGCGATCCGTCAGTTCCTTGTCGATATCGATGGTGAGCTCGACCTGGATAAACTCCGGCTCTTCATGGAGGATGTTGCACCCGGTCGCGGCAAAGTAACGATGACAGAAATCCTGAAGTTGCTGTTTGTTCATGTTATCGATATGTCCTCCCCCTGTATCTTTTCGTGGATCAATCGTTGATGCGCCGCCAACAATGTTTGACCCAGGGAGTCGAATTTACTTTGTAATTCGTCGCTCGAACGAGCATTGACCAGTAAATCCATAATGTCCATCTCCAGTGTTTTTGCTGTTTTCGTTTTTCCTATGATCATATCCAGCTCGCCGATGACGAGCTCGAACATACGAATTTTTTCCTGTAACAAATCGACGATATACTCTTCAATCGTTCCTTTCGTAGCGAAATTATATACAAACACGTCGCGCGTTTGCCCGAGCCGGTGAACGCGTCCGATGCGTTGTTCCACCCGCATCGGGTTCCAGGGGAGATCAAAATTGATAATCTGGTTGCAAAATTGAAGGTTGATCCCTTCACCACCCGCTTCTGTAGCCACGAGGACTTGGGTTCTCTTTTGGAAGAGGTCTTTCATCCAGTCCTTTTTCCCGCGTTTGAATCCGCCGCGAAAAGGGGTTGCGCCAATTCCCGATTGGTCGAGCATATACATCAGATAATCCTGAGTTGCACGGTACTCGGTGAAAATGATGACTTTGTCACCGAGTTTTTTGACCAGTTCAACAGCGTATTGTCCTTTCGTATATTGATCCAAGGGGATTGATTCGCATAGGCTGTAGAGTTCTTCGATTTCCCGTTTAAGCTCAATAGTTGTCAACTCGTCCTTATACATTTTTTCTAACGTGTTTAGAGCCGCGTAAGGTGAAGAGCAAATTTCCCTCTGCAAGGTGATCAGAGGAAGTACGTTCCCGCGTGCTGTTCGGCGCTTTACATATTCTTCTTTCACAAAGCGGGAAACTTTTTCATAGAGTTGTCGCTCTTGTTCAGACAATTCCAGCGGAA
Source organism: Collibacillus ludicampi (assembly GCF_023705585.1). Lineage (NCBI taxonomy): Bacteria > Bacillati > Bacillota > Bacilli > Caryophanales > Alicyclobacillaceae > Collibacillus > Collibacillus ludicampi. The sequence goes on along the minus strand of NZ_BOQE01000001.1, from coordinate 105,760 downwards.
TCGCTTGCACATGCCGTTTCGTGAAGAAAACCCCGCCTTCGGATCGTTTGTTGCGAATCATCACTTCGGAAAGTGCTTGCTTAAATGCTTGTGAATTTTTAGGTTTCCGCTTTTCCTCCACAAAAGATGATTTGAACTGTTGAACGGATCCAAGTTGGCCAGGTTTTAGCAAATTGATCAGATTGTACAGTTCTTTCAGGTCGTTTTGCACGGGGGTGGCTGTTAACAATAGCAAATATTTCTTGTGGATCTGGTTTACGATCTCCCAATTTTTCGACTTGCGATTTTTAAGTTTATGCGCTTCATCGACGATGAGCATATCCCAGTTTTGTTCAAGCACATGTTTTCGATGGGGCTCCCGTTTGGTCGTATCGATCGATGCGACGACCACATCGTATGTATTCCATGACCATTCGTTACGTTGTGCGAATGCACGAATATTAAATTTTTCATTCAACTCGCGTGTCCATTGCAAGACGAGGGATGCTGGGGTCAGGATCAACGCTTTTTTTACAAGACCGCGAATCATGTATTCTTTTAAAATGAGACCCGCTTCAATCGTTTTGCCTAAACCCACTTCATCGGCGAGAATGGCGCGTCCGTGGAGTTCATTCAGTACTTGTTTGGCTGTTGCAATCTGATGAGGGTAGGGAATGATTGCGGGGAGGTGTTCCAGGCATAACAATTCATCGAAACTGGGGGATACTTGTGTCAGTTCCGCCTCATATGCCAATTTGAACAGCTCCCAGTGATCCCATGTTTTTGTTTCTGCCCGTTCTAGAAATCGATGAAATAGGTTTTCGTCCCATATCCAAGGAATATCTCCGATCAGGCGCGTAAGACGTTCTGACTGCATAGAATTTGTAGAAGAAGTCATCATCGTTACTCACCTCAAAATTTTTGCAAGAAAAGGAGGAATCCTGTCTTAACGTGTCGAATTAGTATTTGCAAAATTCATGAATACATACATGTGCGGATGATCATCACGGGAGAGAGCGCGTTTGCGACGCCGAAGGAGCAAGTGGAAGCCACCCAACTTTCACGAATCTCTCAGGCAAAAGTACCGTGATGGGACGTAACTCTGGAGAGCGCTGTTACAGCCACCAAAGGGGCAACCTTCCTACGAAGATGATCAACTTCTGTTAGCGTATGTAGGAAGGAGAACTCTCAGGTTACAGGACAGAGGAGACAATTAGGGAATATACCCTGATTGTCTCTTTTTTTTGTTCTTTGGTGATACTAGAGCGTGTTAAAAAGGGGATCAATCAGACCGGGAATGAAAGAGAAAAAATTTGGCCGCAAAGCCCGAAAGTAAAGAAAAGGAGGTAACACCATGGCAGAACTGAAACGTACTCCCCTATTTCCTGTTTACAAAGAGTATGGGGGAAAGACGATTGATTTTGGGGGATGGGAACTGCCCGTACAATACACCAGTATTTTAGAAGAGCACGAAGCGGTTCGTACTCGTGCCGGTTTATTTGATGTTTCCCATATGGGGGAAATCACGGTTAAGGGGAATGATGCGCTCGCGAATATCCAGAAGTGGATCACGAACGACGCATCGAAGCTTTCCGTCAATCAAGCGCTCTACTCTCCCATGTGCTATGACAACGGTGGTTGCGTAGACGACCTGCTTGTTTACAAACGGGACGAAAACGATTATTTGATCGTCGTCAATGCAGCAAATATCGAGAAAGATTACGATTGGATGCTGAAGCATTCGTTTGGAGATGTAGAAATCAGCAACATTTCTTCTCAAGTGGCACAACTGGCTTTACAAGGCCCATTGGCCGAGAAAATTTTGCAAAAACTGACCGATATCCATTTAACGGACATCAAATATTACTGGTTCAGGCAGAACGTTCCTGTCGCCGGGATCCCCGCTCTCGTATCGCGCACCGGATATACGGGAGAAGACGGCTTTGAACTATATGTGGATAAAGACTTGGCGATCGACCTTTGGCAAAAGATATTAGAAGCAGGCAAGGAGGAAGGCATCGTTCCCGTAGGACTAGGGGCACGCGATACCTTACGGTTTGAAGCGCGGTTGCCTCTTTATGGCCAGGAAATTAATGAGACGATCACACCTATCGAGGCAGGATTAGGATTCTTTGTGAAATTGGATAAGGGAGATTTCATTGGCCGGGATGTGTTGGCCAAGCAAAAAGAGGAAGGAGCTCCGCGAAAACTGGTCGGTTTTGAAATGATCGAACGCGGAATTCCCCGCACTCATTATGAAGTACAGGTCGAAGGAAAACGTATCGGTGAGGTCACCTCGGGGACGTTCTCACCCACCCTCAAAAAGAATATTGGTTTGGCTATCGTTGCGGCCGAACATGCGCAAATCGGCAATGAGATTGATATTCTCATCCGTAATAAAAAGGTGAAAGCGGTCATTGTTCCCACACCTTTTTACAAACGGAAGAAATAGACGGAACTATCGGGAGGTTATCAGGTGAAATCGTTCAGCTATATTCCCAATACGGAACAAGATCGTAAACGGATGCTGGATTTTTTGGGGATCGAATCAGTGGATGAGTTATTCGCGGATATCCCCTCTTCCATCCGCTTCAACCGCGAATTAAACATTCCTGCTGCGTGGTCTGAAGTCGAACTGAATCGCAACATGGCAAGGCTTGCGGGAAAAAACGCAAACGTGGATGAGTATATCAGTTTCCTGGGTGCGGGTGCTTATCAGCATCATATCCCTGCGGTCGTGGATGCGATCATCAGCCGTTCGGAATTTTACACGGCCTATACCCCTTATCAACCGGAGATTTCCCAAGGAAATCTGCAAGCCATCTTTGAATTCCAAACGATGATATGTGAATTGACCGGAATGGATGTTTCCAATGCATCTATGTATGACGGCCCGACGGCGATGGCGGAAGCGGGCATTATGGCTTGCTCCGCTACGAGACGTACGAAGTTGCTCGTTTCCCGTGCCGTTCATCCCGAATACCGAGCGGTTCTAAACACGTACGCATACGGACAAAAAATCGAAGTGGTTGAAGTGGATATCGAGAACGGACTTACGGATACAAAAGATTTTGAAGCGAAATTAAGCGATGATGTAGCCGGCGTCATCGTACAATATCCGAACTTCTTCGGTTCCATCGAGGACATCCAAACGTACGCCGAACTCGCGCATGCAAAGAAAGCTTTGTTCATCGCGGTGGTGAACCCGATCGCTTTGGGGATCCTTGAAGCTCCAGGCGCGCTCGGTGCGGACATCGTGGTCGGAGAAGGACAGAGCCTGGGCAATCCCCTTTCATTTGGCGGCCCATATCTCGGTTTCCTCGCAACGAGGACGGAACATGTGAGACGCATCCCCGGCAGGGTTGTCGGTCAAACGAGAGACTTGGATGGACGACGCGCGTTCGTACTCACATTGCAGGCAAGGGAACAACACATCCGCCGCGAGAAGGCATCCTCCAATATCTGCTCAAACCAGGCGCTTAATGCGATCGCGGCGACAGTCTATATGGCGTATATGGGCAAAGAAGGGTTCCAGGAAGTCGCAAAATTGAATCTGCAAAAAGCGCACTACGCGCAAAAACGCCTGGCCTCCGTCAAAGGAGTGGAACCTTTGTTTTCAGCACCGTTCTTTAACGAGTTTGCCCTCAAGTTGCCAGTGGAACCGAAGACGGTGAATAAGGAATTGCTCGCTGCGGGTATTATCGGCGGGTATGATCTTGGACGGGACTACCCTGAATATAAAGATGCGATGCTGTTTGCCGTAACGGAGGTTCGCACGAAAGACGATATCGACATGCTGGCGGAACGACTGGAGGAAATGATATGAGACAGGAAAAAGACCAAGCGTTGATCTTTGAACTTTCGCGACCAAACCGGGCCGCGTACAGCCTGCCCGCGTGTGACGTTCCGGAAGAAGATCTGTCTGCACTGATACCTGGGTCATGTTTGCGTGAGAAAAAAGCGGAACTTCCGGAAGTCAGCGAGATTGATCTGATTCGCCATTACACGGAATTGTCCACGCGTAATCATGGGGTTGATTCGGGTTTCTATCCTCTCGGATCCTGTACGATGAAATATAATCCGAAGCGGAACGAAAAGATGGCTCGTTTGAGCGGGTTCGCTTCCATACACCCCTATCAAGATGTAGAGACCATCCAAGGTGCGCTCGAACTGATGTATCATCTGCAAAAGGAACTCGAAGAGATCACGGGAATGGATCAAGTATCCTTGCAACCGGCAGCCGGTGCGCACGGGGAATGGACGGGGCTTCTGATGATTCGGGCTTACCATGAGTCACGAGGAGAGAAGCGGACAACGGTGATCGTGCCCGATTCGGCGCACGGAACCAATCCGGCTTCGGCTGCGATCGCCGGATTCAAAACGGTTACGATCAAGTCGAACGAGCAAGGTGGTGTTGACCTTGAGGCTCTGCGGCGTGCGGTAGGTCCGGATACGGCAGCTCTCATGCTCACCAATCCTTCGACACTAGGTTTGTTTGAAGAAAATATCGAAGAGATCGCACGAATTGTGCATGATGCAGGGGGCCTTCTCTACTACGACGGTGCGAACGCGAATGCGATTTTAGGTCATGCGCGTCCGGGGGACATGGGATTCGATGTGGTTCACTTAAACTTGCATAAGACGTTTTCCACGCCACATGGCGGTGGAGGACCGGGGGCAGGGCCTGTGGGTGTGAAAAGCAATTTGGTTCCTTTCTTGCCCGTACCGATCATCGAATACAGAGACGGTAAATACGTGCTTAATTATGATCGGCCGCAAACGATCGGAAAGGTAAAAGGATTCTACGGCAATTTCGGGATTCTTGTACGTGCGTACGCCTATATTCGCACGATGGGACCCGACGGATTGAAACGAGTGGCGGAAGATGCGGTCTTGAATGCAAACTACATGATGCGCAGACTGCAACCCTATTACGATCTTCCGTATGATCGCGTGTGCAAACATGAGTTTGTTCTTTCCGGCAAACGGCAGAAACAAAACGGTGTCAAGACGCTTGATATTGCGAAGCGTTTGCTGGATTTCGGTTTTCATCCGCCAACCATCTATTTCCCGCTGTCCGTAGAAGAGGCAATCATGATCGAACCGACAGAAACGGAGAATGTAGAAACTCTTGAAGCTTTCATACAAGCGATGATTCAAATTGCGGAAGAAGCGGAACGCGAACCGGAGAAAGTGAAACATGCGCCATATCATACGGTGGTTAATCGTTTGGATGAAACTTCCGCTGCAAGAAATCCGATCCTGCGTTATCGTAAATCGGAAGAGTAATTTAGGAAAGGGTATGAAAATGGGGGTACCTTTTAATACCAGATGGTACCCCCATTCAAACTTGAATGATATGCATGTATCCATGAACGATTCTCGACCGGAAGACTCTTTCGGATTTTTTATCAACGATCTCTTTGTGTTGAAGGAATTTCCATATTTTCTAAATGCGAAGTATCATTGATACTGTGCGTATACCATTTTCCGTCTTCCCATGTAATTCTTGTGATCGCTGTATTGCCGATGCGTTCCGGAAGTCGGCCTGTTATTTTATACAGAAATGCATGGATCGAACCGCCGTGTGAGACGATGATGATCCTTTTGCCCCGATGCAAGGTTGCGACCTCATGAATGGCTTGGTATACTCGTTGACGCAAATCTGCGTGTGTTTCTACACCCGGTATGACGACTTCATCGTCAGGTAAATGAAAATCAGGGTATAGCTGCAGGATTTCTGCACGCGTCATACCCTCAAGAGTGCCGTAGTGCCTTTCTCTCAATCGCTTATCCACGTGATGTGGGATCGAAAGACCAACGGCGCTGCGAATATATTTAGCGGTATCATACGCACGGGTGAGATCACTGGAATAAATGGCGTGCCATGATTCGTTTCGGAGACGCTCGGCCACCGTTTTCGCTTGCAAAATACCGAGAGGGGAAAGCGCGATATCCTGCGAACCTTGCAGGCGTGTTTCCTTGTTCCATGGGGTTTCGCCGTGTCGAACAAGACAAATTTCCGTCTTTTGCATCTTTTCACCTCTATCAAACGATTCCTATTAAAGGTATTATAGCACGCCCGCTGTGTGTAGGTGTCATATTCTGTGCGATAACCCTACTCAACGCCTTGCGGATATGTTACAATGTCAAAGGAATTTTTCTGGGAAGGAATGAATTCCTTTGGCGAAAGTGTTAGTAATACAGGGCCCGAATCTTAATCTCCTGGGGATGCGCGAACCTGAAATTTATGGAAGCGCAACATTGGATGACATCCATCAGGAGTTGGCCGAACAAGCGAAAAAGTTTGGGGTTGAAATCGAGTGTTTCCAATCCAATCATGAAGGTGCGATCATCGATCGTATTCATCAAGCGATGGGCGAAATCGACGGAATCATCATCAATCCCGGTGCATATACCCATTACAGCATCGCCATTCGGGATGCGTTATCGTCTGTTTGTATTCCAGCAATCGAAGTGCATCTTTCAAATATCCACGCACGCGAGGAATTCCGGCACAGATCATTCATCGCTCCTGTCGTTCTCGGACAGATTGTCGGCCTTGGCGTAATCGGTTACCAACTGGCTCTTCAAGCACTCGTCGCTCATTTTCGAGAAAAAAACATCTTGCATACATAAACTTGCTGGAAGAAGGGTGAGGGTATGGAACAGCGGCTTTCGCGCCTGCGAAATCGATTGGATGAAGCGGGGATTGATGCGTTGCTCGTATGTTCTCCGGAAAATCGGCGTTACCTCAGCGGGTTCACGGGTTCTTCCGGATATTTGGTCATCACACGTGAGGAAGCGGTTTTATTCACTGATTTTCGTTATATGGAGCAAGCGGGCACACAAGCGCCTGATTTTCGCATCGTGAAACATGGCTCTAAGCCATTTGATGATATCGTCAAACTCGTTCATGAGTTGGGGGTACAATCACTCGGCTTTGAACAGGACCAAGTGACATTTTCAACCTACAAACAGGTACTGGATCTTTTGGAACACGTGCAATTCGTGCCAACGTCCGGACTTGTGGAACGGTTGCGCCGCTTGAAAGACCCTTCCGAAATTGAGATCATACGGGAAGCTGCCAAAATCGCGGATGCGACGTTTTCGCACATTCTTCATTATTAGCTGCCAGGAGTTACGGAACGTGAAGTCGCGTTGGAAATGGAAATATTCATGCGCAAAAACGGGGCGACTGGTTCCTCTTTTGATACGATCGTTGCATCAGGCGTTAGTTCGAGCTTACCTCATGGGGTAGCCAGCGACAAGGTTCTGGAAAAAGGTGACTTCGTCACGCTAGACTTTGGGGCTTACTACAAAGGGTATTGTTCGGATCTCACTCGCACCGTATCATTGGGAAATCCTCGTGATGAACGCTTGAAAGAGATCTATGAGATCGTGCTGGAGTCGCAAAAACATGCGCTCGCCCATATCAAACCGGGGATGAGTGGCAAGGAAGCGGATGCACTTTCGCGCGATTTGATTGAGGCTAAAGGATATGGTGATCATTTCGGGCATAGTTTGGGTCATGGGATCGGCTTGGCTATTCATGAAGAGCCGCGCTTGTCTAAACTCTCTGAAGATCCGCTGGAACCCGGAATGGTGGTAACCGTCGAACCGGGAATCTACATCCCGAATGTAGGCGGCGTCCGAATCGAAGATGATGTCGTCATCACAGAAAACGGAATCGAATTGCTGACACATTCACCAAAGGAACTGTTGATTCTCGAATAGGATTCACTTTCCTGTCCGAAGCTACTAAGAAGTAAGATTCACGAGATTGTATGAGGAGGAAAAAATTTCATGATTTCAAGTAACGATTTTCGTCCGGGCGTAACGATTGAATACGATGGTGAGATTTGGCGCGTGGTTGAATTCCTGCATGTAAAACCCGGAAAAGGAGCCGCGTTTGTTCGCACCAAATTGAAGAATGTAAAAACCGGTGTCGTGAAAGAAATGACATTCCGTGCAGGCGAGAAAGTTCCGCGTGCACGCGTGGAAACCCGTGAGATGCAGTATCTCTACAATGACGGCGAAATGTACACGTTTATGGATACGGAGACGTTTGAACAAATCAATGTTCCCAAAGCGCAATTGGAGTATGAACTGCAGTTTTTGAAAGAGAACATGAACTGTTTTGTTGTCATGTATGAAGGAGCAGCGATCGGTGTCGAACTTCCGAATACCGTTGAACTCGAAGTGGTAGAAACCGATCCGGGGATTCGCGGCGACACAGCGACGGGCGGTTCCAAACCGGCCACACTCGAAACGGGTTATGTCGTTCAGGTTCCCTTGTTTATCAATGTGGGTGACCGTCTGATCATCGATACGCGTTCAGGTGAATATGTCTCCCGTGCATAAGGATGGATGCCATCATGAAACCCTGTTGCCAAGTGCGACAGGGTTTCTTTTTATTAGGTGCCCCCTGCAGCAAGCGGTGCCATCATTGGTCGTTAAGGGGTAAATACTTTACAGGCACACATACCGTGAGCAGCGCCAACAGAGGATGTAAAGTTTCTCGAACGGGAAGAGAAGTTTGAGGCTTACACAATAAACTGAGTGGCTTTTGGGTGGATGATATCGCTTTGCAGCGCAGAGGTGAGTTGAAGGTCGTTCCGCAACCTATGTTTAGAATCCGGGCGGGACGACCTTCATCGAACCCAAGCGCAAAGCGATACATCCACCCAAGCACTGTCTGTCTACATGAAGACGATGAATAGGGGACTACCTCCCGCGTTTCCTGCATAGCTTGTAAAAGGAGACTCGGGACAAGGAGGACTTACGATGTTTCGAAATATGGTGGATCACGTCGTGTGGGGGATGGCGGGCCTACGTTTCTTATCGGGTACGATCGAAGTGTTGGCGGCCTTTCTCATGCTCTATTTTGGTACTGTGGAACGGGCGTTAATGGTCAATGCGGTTCTATCGCTCGTAGGGCCCACCGTTTTAATCCTGGTCACAACCCTGGGACTCATCGGGCTCGCAGAAAAGCTAGAATTATGGCGAAGGGTGCTCGTGATGGCGGGGGTAGGTTTGATTTTGTGGGGAGTACGAGGATAGGGATGGAATGTGAACCTCCTCTCTGGAACATACTACAGAATGTTCCCAGAATGAAGGAGGAGAATTTGCATGAATCGCATCAAGGAACGCCTTGCCTATTTACGGGGCCTTTCTGAAGGGCTTAATGTGAGCCAAGCATCGCCAGAAGGACGTATCATTCATGGGATGCTTGAAATATTAGATGAAATGGTCATGGCGATGGAACGGCTGCACAGCTCACAAGACGATCTTGAAGAATATGTGGCTGCGGTGGATGAGGATCTGAGCGATCTGGAAGACGATTTTTATGATGATTATGATGAAGATGATGATTTTGCAGAGCATGACGGCTGGAATGATCACACGGATGAATATAGCGCCATCGATTGTGTCGATATGACTTGTCCTAATTGTAAAGAGAGCGTATATGTGGATAAAGACATTTTTGCCGATGAAGACGTCGTGGAAGTGTTATGTCCCGAATGCCATGAGACGATTCTTGTGAACGACTCCTCACCCGCAGTTGTAGGCGAAGAATGATAGGACAGAAAGAGGGCATCTCCTATGTTTCCAAGGGTTCTGCCCTCTTTTCATCTAGTAATAATAGACCGGTCTTAGAGCAGGCTTCGCGACTGGTTGCTTTGATCGGGAAAATGAAAATACCAGAAGCATCACCAGAAGGAAAAGAATGAGAAACACGACAAGCCATTTGATGATCGGATGAACTCCTCTTTCCATAAATTCCCCTCCTTTAAAACCTTTCCCACACTTTATTACATGCACGTACACAAAAAAGAGTTCACCTTGTTTCCGTCACCTGAGATAAAAATTCGCATCGGAAATCTAGCAACAACATGAACACATAAAGAACTCTCTTTTTTGCGGAGAAATTGGTATAATACCCACCCCTGTCCCATATGTATGGAGTAACGATTGGAGGAACACGAGGGGGGTTTTACATGCCGGATCGGAGACTGGAGGAACAGATTTACCCGCTCTTGTCTCCCCGCCTGAGGGAGGTTGTTACACGCGCTCCCACGCGTGTGCTTTCATCGCTTGAGGAGATTCGCTTACGGCAAGGGAAGGCTCTGCAAATCTATTATGCTTCACAAGATGCATATCTGGATGAGCGGGGCGGTTTGCAAAAGGATGCTGCACGAAGCGTAATCGTGCACGAAGAAGATATCCGTCAAACGCTTCATTTGGTGACTCGCTCTTCATTGTATGCGTTGGAGGAGGAATTGCGTCGCGGCTATATCACAGTGACGGGTGGTCATCGCATCGGCATCACGGGAAGGGCGGTGCTTTCAAAAGAAGGACAAGTACGAACCTTAAAAGAGATTGCCGCTTTTAACATCCGTATTGCAAGGGAAATCATCGGCGCTGCCAACCGATTGAAGGAATTTGTCATTGATCCGACCACTTCTCGCGTTTTTAATACCTTATTGATTTCGCCTCCTCAATGTGGGAAAACCACGTTGTTACGCGATCTTGCACGGCAGATTTCCAACGGGACACTGCATGCGAACATGAAGGGTATGAAAGTTGGAATCGTGGATGAACGCTCGGAATTGGCAGGATGTGTTCACGGTGTACCGCAGCATGATGTGGGTTCTCGTACTGATGTACTGGATGCCTGTCCAAAGGCAGAAGGGATGTTAATGATGATTCGCTCGATGTCACCTCAACTGCTGATCACCGATGAAATCGGGCGCATGGAAGACTGCGAAGCGATCCTCGAAGCGGTCCATGCGGGTGTTCACGTCATTACGACCGCACACGGATTTGGGCTGCAAGAGGTGCGCAAACGCCCGGCCATACGGGAATTGTTTCAAGCCGGCGCCTTTTCCCGTTATATCGTTTTGTCGAGACGATCCGGTCCTGGAACCATTGAAGCCGTTTACGACGGACAAGGCGGGCGTATTCACGTACGGGAGGCCGTACCTTCATGATCAAAGCAGTAGGTGCGATTCTGGTCATTCTCGCGGCGACGGGTATGGGTCTGCGTCAGGCTCACCGCTATCATGAACGGCCGCGCGAATTGCATCAACTGATCACTGCCCTGCGCATGTTAGAGACGGAAATCCTGTATGGGGCAACGCCACTGCCCCAAGCGTTCAGGCGGATCGCTGATAGGTTTACGGGAGAAATGCGTTTGATGTTTCTCGCTCTATCCCGGCACATCACGGAGGGTGACGGTAGGCCAGTCTCCGAGGTTTTTCGTGATGTGCTTCATGAATGGATGCCACGGCTTCATCTCCGTAAACAGGATATCGAGATATTGATTCAATTCGGAGAGACGCTCGGCATCTCCGACAGGGAAGATCAGATCAAACATATCGCGCTCGCGTGTAGTAGTTTATCTGCCGAAGAAGAGGAAGCGAGAGACGAGAGCATGCGCCTTGGACGCATGTGGCGTTACATGGGAGCCCTTCTTGGAATCGCTGTCGTGATCCTGTTGTATTAGGAGGAAGCGGAATGGGCATAAACGGAATTCATGCCATTTTTCAAATCGCAGGCGTGGGAATCATTGCAGCCGTGCTTACAACACTGTTCAAACACTACGGCAAAGAAGAATTTGCTCAATTGGCGACATTAACAGGATTTATCGTGATTTTAATCATGGTGGTTTCCTATCTGGATGACCTATTCACGAAGATACGATCCGTCTTTTTAATTCAATAGCGGTTGGAACAGGAAGTGATCAGTCGTGGAAATCGTCCAGATTGTGGGATTCGGGCTCATCGCCACGATTCTCATCATCGTAATCAAACAGAAAACGCCCCAAATCGCATTTACCATCTCGATCTTGGTGGGGGCGGTCATCTTTCTTCTCCTGCTCGATAAAATACAGGCGATTCTAAGTGTGATCCAAAAGTTAGCCATACAAGCGAATGTCGATGTGTTGTACCTCTCCATAATTCTCAAGATCATAGGTATTGCGTATATCACAGAGTTCGGTTCACAGGTCGTGCGCGACGCGGGAGAAGGTGCGATCGCCGCAAAGATCGAACTTGCGGGAAAAATTCTCATTCTTGTACTGGCCATACCGATCATCCAGGTGATTATTGAGACCATTTTGCGGGTACTGCCGTGAGAGGAGGACGAATTTTTTGAAGCAACGATGGATCTTCTCCTTCTTTCTCTTGTTCATGTTCCTCTTCACGGTTTCCTTTCCTGTTTATGCGGAGGGGGGAGGGACGAGCCAAGGGCTTGTTGATAAAGCTGTCCAGAATCTGGATACCAGCGGTTTGGATAAGTTTTGGCGGGATCTCGTGGAACAATATGGAACATTTATGCCAGTACATGATACTCCTCGTTTGATCGATGCGATCAAAGCGGAAGGATTTACACTGCAGGGGGTTCTTACAGGTTTGATCAAATTTTTTTTCCACGAGGTGTTTGTAAACTCAAAGCTTCTCGGCACGATTCTCGTGTTGACTGTATTGGCGGCCATTCTGGAAACCATACACAGCGCATTCGAACGACAGAACGTGTCCAAAATCGCTTATGCGGTGATCTACATGGTTTTGATCGTCTTGGCGGTACAATCTTTTTTGACGGCTACTGGATATGCCAAGAACGCAATCGGGAACATGGTCGATTTTATGATGGCAAGTATTCCTATGGTACTGGCATTGCTCGCAAGTCTCGGATCGTTTCATGCGGTGGCGATGATGCACCCATTGATTGTTTTTACGGTCGACTCCATTGCCGATCTTATCTACTATTTCATCTTTCCACTCGTCTTTTTTTCCGCTGTATTAACGATCGTCTCGACCTTGTCGGAACGCTACAAAGTGACAGAATTGGCAGGTTTCCTGCGAACCACTGCCATTGGACTCTTGGGGCTGTTTTTCTCTGTCTTTTTGGGGGTGATGTCCGTTCAAGGGGCTGCAGGTGCGATTGCTGACGGTGTTTCTATACGTGCAGCAAAATACGCTTCTTCCACATTCATTCCCGTCGTTGGAAAAATGTTTGCCGATGCGGCAGATACGGTCGTTGGTGCGAGCTTGCTTATCAAAAATTCAGTGGGGATCGCTGGGATGGTGATTTTGTTGCTCATGGCCGCTTTCCCGGCGATTAAAATCATCTCTCTTGCGATGATTTTTAATCTATCAGCAGCGGTCATGCAGCCGCTCGGTCATTCGCCGATCATCTCTTGTCTTTCCACGATCGGAAAGACACTGATTCTGGTATTCGCCGCTTTGGCTACTGTAGGTTTGATGTTCTTCCTGGCCGTGACGATCATCATTATTTCAGGCAACTTGACGGTCATGATGAGGTGAGCGCATGGTGGCGATGATCAGTCTCTGGTTAAAGAAAGTTATACTCGTGGTTTTACTCGCCGTATTACTCGATTTGCTTCTGCCGAACGGGACGATGCAACGTTATGTCAAAATGGTCATGGGATTCTTGATCATCCTTACGATGCTTTCACCGATTACCGCCTTGTTTTCCCGTTCGTTTTCGCTGGATGCGCTCGAATTTCCTTCGTCGAAGCATGGAACACAAAATCTAAATTTAGAGAAGATTCTTCAGGAGGGAAATTCTTTACAACAGGAACAACGAACTTTAGCCGAAGAAGAGTGGAAAAACCACATCTGCACATCGATCAAAGAGCAAGTCGAGAAACAGTATGCCGTAACGGTCACAGACGTTTCCTTGAAAGTCGCTCAGAAACAAGGGGACCCTGAACATGTTCCTGAGATTCAAGGTGTGAAACTTGTGATCCGTACGAAGAAAGATTCAGACAGCGTTTCTGCCGTTAAACCGATCGATCCGGTTCATGTCGAAGTCGGTGAGAACAAACGGCAAGAGAATGAGACGAGTATCACTCCGGAGATGATGGAATGGAACAATCAAATCCTATCAGAAATATCCGCCGATTTACAAATCCCGAAATCAAGCATAGAGATCCATTGGGAGCAGGCGTAATAGAGGGGATGAATACGAGATGCCTTTCGATTGGAAGTCTCTTTCCAGGAAGCCGAAATGGCTGTGGGTACTCGGTCTATTAGGAGTGTTCCTGCTATTTGGAGGATCGCTGTTTCCAACGAACCAGAATAAAACATCTCCTCAAGCTGTAGACCCTGCCCACCCAACAGTCAGCACTGATCAACCTTCGACTCATGATTTTGAAAAGATGTATGAAACCCGACTCACTGAAATGCTTAACCAGTTGCAGGGAGTATCCGATGTCAGTGTTATGGTGAATCTCGACTCAACAGAGGAGGTACTGTATGCGACGAATGATCAGAACAACAAAACAACCACGAATGAGACAGATAAGCAAGGGGGAACGCGAGTCACCACACAAATGAATGAAAATAACCAGATTCTTATCACTAAAGATGGGGATGGAGACCATCCAGTCGTCGTGAAAAGGGTCAAGCCGCATGTTCGCGGTGTGCTTGTAATGGCCAAAGGAGCCGAGAATCCACGCGTGCAATTGGCGATCTTGGATGCCATACAGCGTGTCCTCGATGTTCCCGCATTTAAAATCTCGATCCAGCCTAAGAAATGAATGTTTTAAAAAATCAAGGAGGTATTCGTATGGCGAACAGACAAACGGTATGGCTTTCTACCATGATGATTCTTTCCCTGATGTTGATCGGTTATTACACGGTGGGGCAAAATATTCAACCTGTACCGACAACCGCGAAAGATACGGTCACACAGACAGATAAACCTGATATGAAAAAAGATGATGTAGCGAAAAAGAGTACAGACAACACGAACGCGGGCAAAAAAGAGGAACCATCCGCAAAGGATAATCAGGAACAAACGAACGCGCCTTCCGATTACTTTGCGTCTGCCGAATTGCAAGAGAAGAAGCGTCTATCGGAACAGATCGCCGAGTTACAAGATAAGATTGCCAATAACAAAACGTCTGCGGAAGAGGCGGCAAAAGCGCAGAAACAAATGGAAGAACTGCAGACCCTCTCCGACAAACAAGATGCGATCGTCGAACAGATCAAGGCGGAAGGATTCCCGGATGCGATTGTTTCGAAAGAGGATACCGGCATCTACAAAGTGACAGTGCAAGCGCAAGATCTGAATCCCAATCAAGTCGTGAAAATTATGTCGATCGTCAAATCGCAATTAAATGTTCCCAATTCCAATGTGATCGTCTCCTATCATCCTTAAAAATACCGGCCCGTACGGGCCACTTTATTTTTTATGTCTGTTTTTTCATAGAACGGCTTGTCTCTGTTTGTTTTTTCTTATTGCACACGTACTTTTAAAATGGGATGCGAGTGGAAATAAAGAAAAGGTATGGTATACTTACAATGTTATAATGTTTTTTTAGCGAGTAAAGGAGGTACATATAGATTATGTTCAAATTGAACGAGATTCGAGAGTTGATCCGCTTACTTGATGAAACAAGCATCGCGGAATTGAACGTGGAATCGGCAGGCACAAAGTTGACCATAAGAAAATCAGAAGTCGCAGGTCTGCAAGCGGTTTCATCACCCGCGATCCAGCAGCCGGCAGTAGCAACGATGACTCCAGTTCCTGCTGCACCCGCTCCTGCACCGGTGCAGTATGAAGCGCCAGAAGTCAAAAAAGAGGGGACGCCGGAGAAGGCACCTGTCAAAAAAGGTGATGTGGAAGACTCGAGCTTTGTAAAAATCGTTTCTCCTATGGTAGGAACTTTTTATCGTGCTCCAGCACCCGATGCACCTCCCTACGTTCAAGTGGGTGATAAAGTTACTGAGAGAACCGTGGTATGCATCGTCGAGGCAATGAAACTGATGAACGAAATTGAAGCTGAAGTTCGCGGAGAGATCGTTGACATTCTTGTGGAGAATGGCCAACTTGTCGAATATGGACAGCCGATGTTCCTGGTGAAACCAGAGTAAGGAAACGGGGGACAAAAGGTGTTTAAGAAAATACTCATTGCGAACCGCGGCGAGATAGCTGTGCGTGTGATTCGCGCGTGCAAGGAATTGGGCATTCAAACCGTAGCGATTTACTCTGAGGCGGATCGTGAGGCATTACATGTAAAACTTGCAGATGAGGCCTATTGTGTGGGACCGACTGCCGGAAAACAAAGTTATTTGAATATCCCCAACATCATCTCGACCGCCATGCTCACAGGTGCGGAAGCAATCCACCCTGGATATGGGTTTCTTGCCGAAAATTCCGACTTCGCCGATATTTGCGCTTCCTGCGGAATCACCTTCATCGGTCCTTCGCCAGAAGCAATCGAGAAAATGGGGGACAAGTCTGTTGCCAAGGAGACGATGCGCAAAGCGAATGTGCCGATCGTACCGGGAACGGAAGGTCTTATCGATGACGTGGGAGAGGCACTAAGCGTTGCTGAGACGATCGGCTATCCGGTGATCATCAAAGCGACGGCTGGCGGCGGCGGAAAAGGGATGCGCGTCGCAAATAATCCGGAAGAATTGGAAAAGTCGATTCAAATCGCGCAAGTGGAAGCAGAAGCCAATTTCGGTAACGCGGGCGTTTACCTGGAGAAGTACGTCGAGGAACCTCGCCATGTTGAAATTCAGATCATGGCGGACAATTACGGCAATGTGGTATATTTGGGAGAGCGGGATTGTTCCGTCCAGCGCCGTCACCAGAAGTTGATTGAAGAGGCGCCTTCGCCGGCTCTGACACCTGAGAAACGTAAACAGATGGGGGAAGCGGCTGTCGCGGCTGCACGTGCCGTTGGCTATTCCGGTGCGGGTACAGTCGAGTTTCTCTATGATAAGCACGGGAATTTTTATTTTATGGAGATGAATACCCGGATTCAGGTCGAACATCCTGTTACCGAATGGGTAACCGGTTTTGATCTCATACAAGAGCAGATCCGTGTCGCCGCCGGAGAGAAATTATCGTTTACACAAGAGGACGTGAAGTTGAACGGATGGGCGATCGAATGCCGTATTAATGCGGAAGATCCTGAAAAGAATTTCATGCCATCTCCCGGAACAATCACGTCTTATTTACCTCCAGGAGGATTTGGGGTACGTGTTGACTCTGCCGCATACCCTGGTTATAAGGTTACACCTTTCTATGATTCCATGATCGCGAAATTGATCGTTTGGGGAGCAACCCGCGAAGAAGCGATCGCAAGGATGAAGCGGGCATTATCCGAATTTCAAATAGAAGGAATTAAAACGACCATTCCATTTCATCTGAAAGTGTTGGAACATCCTGCATTTGTATCTGGGGATGTCAATACGAAATTCCTTGAAATCTATAAGATCTAGCATGAAAAAGGGTGATCTGTAAAATAGGTCACCCTTTTTTTTAGGAAGTAGTCTGTTAAATTTGTCATAAAACCATGATTTTGGTATACTCATGGTACCAGTGCGTAGAGACAAGGAGGCTGGCAATTATGAATAATATGGATATGGACATGGATATGACGGAAATTGGGCAAGTTCGCATTGCAAACGAGGTTATCGAGATTATAGCCGGTCTCGCGGCGACCGAGGTACGGGGGGTTGCGGGAATGAGCGGTGGAGTCGTTGGCGGGATCGCTGAACTCTTAGGCAGAAAGAACCTTTCCAAAGGGGTCAAAGTGGAAGTTGGACAAAAACAGTGTGCTGTGGATGTTTCCATCGTCGTTGAGTATGGCGTAAGAATCCCCGACGTAGCCACGGAGATCCAGGAGAATGTGAAAAAAGCGATTGAGAGCATGACGGGTCTCGAAGTCGTGGAAGTGAACGTGCATATTTTGGGTGTCACTTTCAAGAATGAAGAAAAGGAAGAAGAACATAATCAAACGCCTACACGCGTACGGTGACTTTTCTCCCCCTCAGAGCAGGGGGTATAGTCTACTTAGGGGGGACAAGCAGTGACGATCCCGGACCGAATCTTACTTTTCTTTTATGCGTGTATCGTCGCGTTTATCTCGCTACTCGTCTTTATACAAGCGATCGGTTTTAACGTCTTTCCTCTGGTTTTCGGCGCTGATGGCACGGCAATAGCCATAGGGGTCTCCCTTTTGCTGTTCCTTATTTCCGTGCGTTTCTTGCTGATACGCAGCGGGCGGAGAAGACGGCGTGAACCGGAAGCGATCATACGTACGACCGATTGCGGAGACATCCGCATCTCGCTGACAACGCTTGAAAGTCTGGCTGTACGGGCTGCTCGCGGAATTCGTGGCGTTCACGATCTGAAAACGAAGGTACATAAAACGGAGCATGGCATACGCGTCGCTATGAAAATGGCATGTGATCCCGATCTGGATATTCCCGTTTTGACGGAGACGTTACAAACGAAAGTGAAACATTATGTTGAAGAAACTTCCGGCACGAATGTGGAAGAAGTGCGCGTATATGTTGAGGATATAGCAAAGAGACCTGTCGCTCAGGGAACGCGGCAGTCGAGGTTGGAGTAGCATGAAAGAGACGTTGGGGAAGATCGGTTTATGGCTGCTATCGGCGGATCGACGGTTTCTGGGCGCACTTCTCGGAGGAGTGTTTGGACTTTTATATTTGATCGTTGGCTTTTGGAAGACGATTGTATTCTTGGGATTTGTTTTGCTCGGTTATTCATTGGGACGCATGTTCGAAGTGAATGAAGATTGGCGGGATGTCATCGATCGAATCATGCCAAATAAATCGCGTGATTAAACCACCGGAACGGTGGTTTCTTTTGCGATGAGGGTAGACTAATGTCAATCAATCTTGCCAAACGGATGAGTATTCATGAGATGATTTGAAATGATTTCTTTTTAAGAACCTCTGAAAAGGAGTGGATTGTGTGAGTCGAAGAGTTGCTAGGGAGAAAGCGTTACAGAGTTTA
Organism: Collibacillus ludicampi; assembly: GCF_023705585.1. Classification (NCBI taxonomy): domain Bacteria; kingdom Bacillati; phylum Bacillota; class Bacilli; order Caryophanales; family Alicyclobacillaceae; genus Collibacillus; species Collibacillus ludicampi. Next base: position 86,971 of record NZ_BOQE01000001.1, on the reverse strand, counting down.
TATCAGATCGACATGGCAGATGTGCCGGTGGAAGAGGCTATCAGACACGTGACGGAAGACGGTGGATTAAAAGATCTTTCATTTCTGCGTAAACTTGTTATGGGTACGGAGGCAAATTTGAAGCGGATCGATGCGGTCATCGGGCAGTATGCTTCAGGGTGGGAATTGGACAGAATGGCTTCCGTTGACCGGAACGTTTTACGCTTAGCCGTATATGAGTTGCTGCATGAAACGGATGTTCCAGTCAGTGTAGTGATCAACGAAGCGGTTGAATTAGCCAAAGCGTTCTCTACCCCCGAATCGGGTAAATTCGTAAATGGTGTATTGGGGAAAATCATTCGTGATCTCGATATCTTGAAAGGGAGTCAAACGAACGAATGATCTTGGGTATCGATACGAGCAATTATACGACCTCAGTTTGTCTCATAGATTCGGAAGGTTCCATTCGCAAAGAAGGTCGAATGTTGTTGTCCGTGAAAGAAGGGGGGAGAGGACTGCAACAATCGGCCGCATTGTTTCAACATATAAAAAATTTACCGAAACTTCTCGAAGAGATTGGGCCGATCAACCATTTGTCCGGAGTTGCGGTCTCCGTAAAGCCGCGTCCGCTTGAGGGTTCCTATATGCCTGTCTTCTTGGCGGGTGAAAGTGTAGCCCGTGCGATCGCCGCTTCCCGTGATGTACCTCTTTTCCGCACGACTCATCAAGAAGGACATATATCTGCAGGAGAAGGCTCGGCGGGAAACGTTGAGGCGAATGAGTTTCTGGCTGTCCACATCTCAGGGGGAACCACTGACCTGCTGCGTGTGAAACGCCTGGTTTCCGGTTATATCATCGAAGAACTGGGATCATCGAGCGATCTGCACGCGGGTCAATTCGTTGATCGTGTGGGAGTGGCTCTCGGGCTTCCGTTCCCTTCGGGACCTCACCTAGAGAAATTGGCGATGCTCGCTCATCAAGGGAAAGAAAGTGCATCCGTGTCTCTGCCTGTGTCTGTCCGCGGATACGATCTCTCCTTTTCCGGGCCGGCTTCTGCTGCCCTGCGTCTCATCGAACAAGGAGTGGATCGAGCGTCGATCGCGCGTGCGGTAGAGAAATGTATAGCGAAGGCTTTGGAAAAAGTTCTGCTCCGCGCTATGTCGGAAACGAGATTGAACCATATCCTCATTGTCGGTGGGGTTGCCGCTAACGGTTTTATTCGTGCTCGTCTCCGCCAGAGAATGGAACACCCGGCAGTTAAAGCGAAGCTCTATTTTGCCGAACCGCAATATTCGACGGATAATGCTTTCGGGGTCGCCAGGTTGGGGCTTTTGTCTCTAAGAGTATGTTCAAACTCTATAAAAGATTTGGTAGATTAACTGGGCTATAGTATAATGGAGCAGAGTATGAGTTTTCTGCAAAGGGTTGGAGAAAGGAGACCGTTCCATGGCCGATGAGCTTGCATTGAAACGTGACGAGAACGTATACGACATTACGATTATCGGTGGAGGACCGGCGGGATTGTTCGCGACATTCTATGCGGGTGTACGAAACATGTCGGTAAAATTGATCGATAGCTTGCCTCAGTTGGGAGGGCAACTGGCTGAATTGTATCCCGAGAAATACATTTACGACGTGGCAGGTTTTCCGAAGGTTCTTGCAAAGGATCTTGTGGCAGGACTGAAGGAACAAGCCCTGCAATATAATCCCACCGTATGTTTGAATGAAAAAGTGTCGGGGTTGGTCAAACAGGAGGATGGTACCTTTCGCCTGACGACAAACACGACCGTACATTATTCTCGCGCGGTACTCATCACAGCGGGAATCGGGGCGTTTACCCCTCGCCGATTGCCAGCTGCCGGTGCGGAATTGTTTGAAGACGGCAAAGGCATCGCGTATTTTATTGAAAATAAAGAAAATTATGCAGGAAAACACGTCTTGATCGTCGGCGGTGGGGATTCCGCGTTCGACTATGCGATGATGCTTGAAGGAATCGCGAAAAAAGTGACATTGATCCACCGCAGCGACCGTTTTCGCGCACACGAAGACAGCGTGAACAAAATTTTGGCTTCGACTGTTGATGTGAAAGTCTTCACGGAATTGAAAGCAGTCGAAGGAGAAGGTAAGCTCCAAAAGGGATTGTTGGTCAACTCGAAGGAAAAAACGGAGGAATGGATCGAGGTGGATGCCGTAATCGGTGCGCTCGGATTCTCCGCATCCTTGGGACCTATTCTCGAATGGGGATTGGAAATCGAAAATAATTCCATCGTTGTGAATACAAAGATGGAAACGAATATTCCCGGCGTCTATGCTGCAGGAGATATCGTCACGTATCCGGGCAAACTGAAACTGATCGCTACCGGATTTGGTGAAGCGCCTACCGCCATTAACAACGCGAAGATTTACTTGGATCCCAATTCGAAGCTGCATCCGGGACACAGTTCCTCAGGGTTTGGCGGCAAGCATTAATGCGTGGGGACGGAGTTCACGTCAATCGATTGGCGTGAACTTTTTGCCGTTTCTACAGGAGGCAGGCGGGAGGTAGATCATGGAGCAGCAAACGATTCTGACGGTATCTGACGTTACTCGTTATATCAAAATGATGTTTGATCAAGATGATCGATTGCGGGATTGTTGGGTGCGCGGTGAGATTTCGAATTTCACTCATCATTCGAGCGGACATATGTATTTCACATTAAAGGATAGCGGCAGCCGTTTGAAATCGATCATGTTCAAAAGCGCGAATCGTTCCCTTACTTTTCTTCCCAAAGACGGGATGAAAGTCATTGTCAGAGGTTATGTGTCGGTGTTCGAAAGAGACGGGCAGTATCAATTTTACGTGGAGGAAATGCAACCCGACGGTTTGGGAGCCCTGTATCTGGCGTTTCAGCAGCTGAAAGAGCGGCTTGAACAGGAAGGATTGTTTGCGCCCGAACGCAAGCGACCGCTCCCTGCGTTTCCGCGAACGATCGGTGTCATTACCTCGCCGACGGGGGCGGCCGTCCGTGATATTATTACGACGATCCGTAGGCGGTATCCTGTGGCTCACGTAATTCTTCATCCCGTGCTGGTACAAGGACCGGAAGCGGCACCGTCAATCGCGCTCGCCATTCAAACAATGAACGCTTTGGCAGAGGTGGATGTCCTTATCGTTGGCCGCGGAGGGGGTTCACTTGAAGAACTCTGGGCGTTTAACGAAGAGGTTGTCGCACGGGCCATATTTGCCTCGAAAATCCCTGTTATCTCTGCCGTCGGTCATGAAACGGATTTTACGATCGCCGATTTCGTGGCGGACGTTCGTGCTGCAACCCCTACTGCCGCCGCTGAACTGGCTGTTCCTCATTTGGGTGAATTGACACGCCATGTATATCAATTGGAAGAACGTTTGACGAACGCAATGATCGGAACCATTCGCGAATCCAAGAGACGCTTGGAAAGAATCGAACAGTCGACCGTATTCTTGCGGCCGAAACAAACGATCGCTCAAAAGAGACAGTGGGTCGATCATTTGGAAAATGAGTTAGAACTCAGACTCACAAGGCTCACAGGCTCACGCGCACGCAAACTCGCAGAATGGACGGGACGTTTGCAAGCAGTCTCACCTGTAGAACGGCTGAAACGGATGGAACAACAACTGCAGTTTGCAGCCGGCCGCTTACAAACCGTTATGGCAGCGCAATTGGAAAAAGAAAATCACTGCTATGAGCGTTTATTGGATAAAATGCAAGCCTACAGCCCGCTTCTCGTCATGAAGCGTGGATATGCACTTGTTTATCGGCAGGACGGAAAGGAACGAAAATTGATTCGCAGTTTGCATGATGTACAATTGGGAGACTTGGTTCAGGTCAGACTTCATGATGGTCATGTGGATTGTCATGTTTGGGGATTGGAGGAAGCAGTGAATGACTCTGAGAAATGAACAAGAAGATGTAACGTTTGAAAGTGCGCTCGAACGCTTAGAGCAGATCGTTCGCGATCTTGAGTCAGGTGAACTGCCTCTTGAGAAGGCGATCGAAAATTTTCAAGAAGGCATGAAAATGGCAAAAATCTGCCGCGATAAGCTCGATCAGGCAGAGCAGAAAATCGAGATGCTCGTAAAGGAGAATGGAGAGTTTCTGAAAAAACCATTCAATCCGGAGGACGAAAGATGACATTTGATTGCAGGGAATACATGAAAACGCGTGCGCAGTTGGTAGAACAGGCTCTCGAACGTTATCTGCCTGCATCCGGCCAATATCCGGATATCCTGTTCGAGTCCATGCGATATAGTGTATTCGCCGGTGGAAAACGATTGCGGCCGATTCTCACCCTCGCCGTGATCGAGACATTGGGTGGAGATATCCACGACGGTCTTCCTGTCGCTTGCGCCACTGAGCTCATTCATACCTATTCGTTGATCCATGATGATCTCCCGGCGATGGACAATGACGATTTTCGTCGTGGAAAACCGACCAATCACAAGATTTACGGGGATGCGATCGCGATTTTGGCCGGGGATGGATTATTGACGCTCGCTTTCCAAGTATTGGCGGAAACCAAGATGCCTGCGGGCGGCGAAACGCGTCTGCTCCAGATCATCCGTGAATTGGCTTACGGTGCCGGCGTCTATGGCATGGTCGGCGGTCAGGTGGCCGATCTGCTGCATGAAGGGAAAAAAGCGGATGAAAACATGCTGGCTTTTATCCATAAGCATAAAACAGGCGCCTTAATCCATGCGGCAGTGCGCATGGGTGGGCTTTTTGCCGGTGCGACAGAAGAGACGCTATCTGCTCTCAGTCGCTATGCATGGCGCATGGGTCTGGCGTTCCAGATTCGTGACGACATCCTGGATATCGTGGGAGATACGGAAAAGCTGGGAAAAAAGGTGGGTTCTGATCTCGCACATGACAAATCGACGTATGTGAGCTTGTTTGGGTTGAGCGAATCGCAACAAAAGGTTAACCAATTGACAGATGAGGCACATGAGGCACTTAAGACATTGCCCTACGATACGACCATCCTTCATTCGATCGCTGATTATTTGATGGGCCGGGAATCCTGAGCCCATAATTTAACAGGCGTGAGCGTATACCTCCTGTACAAACTATATATGGAGGTGATCCTATGACAGTTGGAACCAAGATGCAGCAAACGATTGCTTCTGCGGAAAGTGTCATGGCAAATCTCAAATCATTTGCACTGGATACGGTCGATCCGCAAGCCAAGCAAATGTATAATCAGTTGGCACAAACGATGGAGAACACCGTGATGACACTGAAAGCAAGATTGAATTACATCCAACAACAAGAGCCGCAATATCGGCAGCAGTAAGGATCCCTCAACCGAGAGTACCTGATTTTCAGGTACTCTTTTATTTCCGGTCCATCCAAATCGTTAGTCAAACATTGGATCTTGTCGAACACTGTGATATCATATAGTATAACGTCCTTGTGACATGTTCAGCGTATTCAACGGTGGACGCCCTTTAAGGGAAGGGCGATTACATAATGAATGGACACATATAGTATCTGGTTAATATAACTAAAAACTTGAAAGAGGCGGTACATGCATGTTGCTGGAAAATGTCAATAGCCCCTCTGATATCAAAAGGATGTCGGTCCAAGAGTTAAAACGACTGGCTGATGAGATTCGTCAGTTTTTGATCGAGACGATCTCGGTAACAGGCGGTCATTTTGGCCCAAATCTGGGTGTCGTGGAGCTGACGATCGCACTCCATCACGTGTTTGATTCTCCGAAAGACAAATTGATCTGGGATGTGGGCCATCAGGCGTATGTACACAAAATATTAACGGGACGTAAGGAACTTTTTCCCACTTTGCGCAAATACAAAGGATTATCCGGTTTCCCAAAACGAAAAGAAAGCGAGCATGATATGTTTGATGTCGGTCACGCGGCTACCTCGATTTCTGCGGCGGCAGGATATGCGATGGCGCGTGACCTCAAAGGGGAACAATATCATGTTGTCGCGGTCATTGGCGATGGGGCCATGACTGGCGGTATGGCTTTTGAAGCGATGAACCATATCGGTCATATGGGAACCGATGTCATCGTCGTCCTGAACGATAATGAAATGTCGATCGCACCCAATGTGGGTGCGATGTCGAATTACTTGGCGAAACTGAGAAACCATTCTCACTATAAGAGCGTAAAATCGGAAGTGGCGAATCTTTTGCACAAGGTTCCTTCCATCGGAGACCGAGTGGCGAAAGCATTGGAACGCGTGAAAGATTCGGTCAAATATCTGATGGTACCCGGGATGCTCTTTGAAGAGATCGGTTTTACTTATCTCGGACCGATCGACGGACACAACATTCCGTTATTGCTTGAGATGCTTGAACAAGCGAAACAGGTTAAAGGACCTGTTTTGTTGCATGTGATCACGAAAAAAGGTAAAGGTTACGCTGTTGCCGAAGAGGCGCCGGATAAATTTCACGGGGTGAATCCGTTCAATATTGAGACGGGACAAGCACCGAAAGTAGTGGCTAAAGCTCCTCAATACAGCAATGTGTTCGGCGACACGCTGAGAACACTCGCGAAAGAAGATGAGCGAATCGTTGCGATCACTGCGGCTATGCCAAGCGGTACCGGTCTGAGTAAATTTGCTGTGGAATTTCCCGACCGATTCTTTGATGTGGGAATAGCGGAACAGCATGCAGCCACATTTGCGGCGGGATTAGCTTGTGCGGGCATGCGTCCTGTCTTCGCGGTCTATTCGACGTTTTTGCAACGCGCATACGATCAGGTCATTCACGATATTTGCATCCAGAATTTGCCTGTTGTATTTGCTATCGACCGTGCGGGACTTGTGGGGGCGGATGGTGAGACACATCAAGGTGTGTTTGATATTTCGTTCTTGCGCGCAGTTCCGAATATGACGATTATGATGCCCAAGGACGAAAACGAATTGAGACATATGATATATACGGCCCTTCAACAACCGGGACCAGTAGCGGTCAGATATCCGCGCGGTGAAGGGCGAGGCGTTTCTATGGATGAAGCATTTCGAACCATTCCGATTGGTAAAGCAGAGATTCTTCGTGAAGGAAATGACCCGGTCGCCATACTTGCATTGGGACCGGGTATGATCGAACTGTCGGAACGTGCAATCGATCTTCTGGCGGCCGAAGGGATACGTCCCATGCTCGTGAACATGCGCTTTGTTAAACCGTTAGATTCTGAATTACTTCTGGAGATCGCTGCTCGCGGCTATCGGATCGTCACTGTCGAAGAAGCGGTTGTATCAGGAGGCATGGGGGGAGCCATCCTTGAATTTTATGCGCAAAACGGAATTCACGGGATCGATCTCTGTCCCATCGGATTGCCGGATCGGTTTATTGAACACGGCTCCGTCAATCAATTGTTGGAGTCGGTAGGCGTAACGGCGGAGCGCATTGTTGAAGAGGTAAAAATGATCACCCCTCGTAAACGACAGCGGGCGTGAACTCTCCGTGAGGCGAGACGATCACCGCGCTGCGAGAACGGAAAGCATACGTTCAACCAGTACCAAATGATAAGAGCAGGAGAGCATATGCGCACAAAAGAACGTTTGGATGTCTTGTTAGTCGAGAAAGGATTTTTTACTTCACGTGAACGGGCGAAAGCGGCTGTCATGGCTGGACTGGTTCGAGTGAATGGCGAACGAGTCGATAAAGCGGGTACGAAATTCCATGTGGATGCGAATATCGAAGTGAAAGGCGAGGTGCATCCTTACGTCTCGCGGGGAGGGCTCAAACTCGAGAAGGCGCTCAACACGTTTCCCATTACACTTCGAGAGAAAGTGGTTATCGACATCGGTGCTTCCACAGGCGGATTCACCGATTGCGCATTACAGAACGGAGCCAAACTCGTGTATGCAGTCGATGTGGGTTATGGCCAACTCGCATGGAAATTGCGTCAAGATCCTCGCGTGGTTGTCATGGAACGCACGAATTTTCGCTACTTGAAAGTGGAGGATCTCAAAGGTGAACGACCGGATGCCGCCGTGATGGACGTATCTTTTATCTCTGTACGTATCCTTTTCCCCGTGATTCGTGAGATTTTAAAGCCTGATGGGATATTGATTACTTTGATTAAACCCCAATTTGAAGCGGGGCGAGAGAAAGTGGGTAAGAACGGGATCGTGCGTGACCCGGAAGTGCACAAAGAAGTCCTGCAATCCGTATTGGAAGCGGCCATCCGGGAAGGATTTCAAGTGCGCGGCATCACATATTCCCCGATTACCGGCGGAGATGGGAATATCGAATTTCTCGCTCATCTGGAAGGATCGGCGACATCGGGATTTCAAGGAGAATCACTACGGGAACAAATCGAGCGGACGGTTACTGTTTCGCATCAAAGCTTGAGAAACGAACAAACGCTTTCATGTGAATCGGAAGGGTAAGAGGATAATGGGAAGGGGTCATCATGAAGACGATCGGATTGGCAGTGAACCAAGCAAAACCGAAGGCGATCCCTGTCACGAAGGAATTGATACGCTTGATTGAAGAACAAGGGGCGAGCGTCTATGTGGATGCGGATGTAGCTGACCTCGTTGATCGGAAGGACCGCGCTTTACATATTGAGCAATTCCCGGGTAAAGTAGATCTTGTATTCGTGCTCGGTGGCGATGGAACATTGCTCGGTATGGCTCGCCGCTTGGCACCTTTCGGTTTGCCTATGTTGGGGATTAATGTAGGAAATCTCGGTTTTCTTTCTGAAGCCGAACCTGATGATTTGAAAAAAGCTGTTTGCCGTGTTCTTAATGGGGATTTTGCGTTGGAGAAACGCATGATGTTGGAAACAAGCATAGAGAGAGAAGGTCGCATCATTCAATCGGCCATTGGTTTAAATGATATCGGCATCGCCAAACGCTCATTCGGACGAATGGTGACATTGCGTATTTTCGTCGATGATATGTATGTGGAAACCTATTCGGGCGATGGCTTAATCATTTCATCTCCTACCGGTTCTACCGCATATTCGCTTTCTTGCGGCGGGCCGATCGTTTCTCCGCATATGCAAGTGATTTTGTTGACGCCTATTTGTCCGCATCGCCTAAGTACGCGACCGATCGTGATTTCGGGTGAGCAGGTGGTGCGCGTTGAAGTATCCGCTTCCCATCACGATATAGGAGTGTCTGTTGACGGACAGATCGGATTCACACTATCGCGTAATGATACGGTTATTGTCAAAAAAGCTAAGTACGAAACGACTCTCATCAAATGGAAGGAACGGGAATTCTTTGACGTTCTCCGCAAAAAATTACGTGAGCCACTTGATATGTAAGGAAGGTGCAGAATGAAAGGACAACGGTTGCTCAAAATCCGGGAACTTGTTTCCACGCGTGACATTGAAACACAAGAGGAACTGGTGGAGTTGCTACGCGAAGCAGGATTTCAAGTGACACAAGCGACGATCTCGCGTGATATCAAAGAATTGCATCTCGTTAAAGTGCCTACAACAGACGGTCGTTATAAGTATGCGCTGCCCGCAGAACCAACCTATAACCCGGAAGCGAAATTAAGAAGATTGCTGATTGATAGCTTCGTATCGATCGACCGTGCTGAGAATCTGATCGTAATGAAGACACTTCCCGGAAACGCTCATGCAGTCGGTGCATTGATCGACGCAATGGATTGGAACGATATACTAGGTACCATTTGTGGAGATGATACGATTCTCATTATTAGTCGTTCATCCGAGCGGGCGTCTGATATTGTGAATCGTTTTTTGTCTTTTATTTGAGGGGAGACAAAAAGCGGGGTGGTGACTTTGTTACAGGAGTTATTCATCCGTAATTTCGCTTTGATTGAAGAAGTCCGTCTGACGTTTGACAGTGGACTCACGATTCTGACGGGAGAAACGGGAGCGGGTAAATCGATCATCCTGGACGCATTAGGATTGATTGTGGGTGGACGAGCCTCTTCCGAGATGGTAAGGCAAGGCGCGGAAAAAGCGATCATTGAGGCTCTTTTCATCATTGACCAAAATCGGGACGCATGGTTGCAATTATTCAACGATATGGGTTTCGAGTGGAATGAAGACGATACTTTAGTTGTTACGCGTGAAGTGAGCGCGTCAGGGAAAAATGTCTGTCGGGTCAACGGACGCATCGTTACCGTACAGATGTTGCGCCAAATAGGAAAGCGGCTTTTGGATATCGTCGGTCAGCATGAAAACCAGTCTCTATTGCGTGTAGAAGATCAATTGGATTTGCTGGATGCGTTCGGCGGTTCCGAAATCTCGGCACTTCGGCGAGAAGTCAGTGACTTATACCACAGATTTAACGATGCCCGCCGCGTTTTACGCGATGCCCAACTCGGTGAGAAGGAACGGATGCAACGCATCGACATTCTCCGCTTTCAAATGGATGAAATCGATGCAGCGGGGTTTACACCGGGGGAAGATGTACGGTTAGAAGAAGAAAGGCGAATGTTAGCCCATGCCGAGAAACTGTATGCTTCCGCAGCAAATGCTTACGCTGTATTGTATCAAGGAAGCGAACGGCAACATTCAATCCTGGATCTGTTGTACCGAGTCCTGCAAGATTTGGAGACTGCCGAACGATATGATGCATCCTTGGCTCCGATCGTCGAACTGATTAAAACAGCCGGTTACCAATTAGAAGAGGCAGCGCACGACCTGCGTTCCTATCGCGATACGGTGGAGAGTAACCCAGCACGTTTAAGAGAATTGGAAGAACGGATTGCTCTACTTTCCCGCTTGCAGAAAAAATACGGGGAAAACGTGGAAGCGATCTTACAATACGCCGAAAAGATTCGAACGGAACTCTATGAGCTCGAAAACCATGAAGAGCATATCGTCAAGCTTCAGCAGGAATTGGAGAAGATCGGGAAACAGTTGGCGGAGAAAGCGCTGTTATTGTCGGAAAAACGGAAAGAGGTTGCGGAAGACCTATCCGAGCTTGTCATGGGCGAATTGACAAATCTGATGATGCCAAAAACCCAATTTGCCATACACTTTCAGGAATTTTCAGATGCAGATGGCATTTGTGTGGGCAACCGTTGGGTGCATGTTTCGGAGACGGGTATTGACCGGATCGAATTTTTATTTTCCCCCAATATTGGTGAACCCCTGCGTCCCCTCGCAAAGATTGCTTCTGGCGGAGAGCTCTCCCGAACGATGCTCGCCCTTACAACCCTTCTGTCCGATGTGGCTGGCGTCCAGACGCTTGTTTTTGATGAAGTGGATACCGGTATTTCTGGACGGGCGGCACAAGCGGTCGCGGAAAAATTATCGATCGTATCCGAAACCAAACAGGTGATCTGCGTGACCCATTTGCCGCAGGTCGCTTGTATGGCCGACACACATTATCAAATCGTTAAACATCAGACAGGACAGAGAACGTATACCGAAGTTACCTGCTTGAGTGAAGAGGAGCGGATCGAAGAGTTAGCGCGCATGTTATCCGGTCCGGAACTGACAGACACCACTCGAAAAGCGGCTGAAGAAATGCTTCGTCTTGCACGGTTAGTGAAGACGGGATAAGGATAAAATGCTAAATAGAGACAGGGACGGGACCTTGCCAAGGTCCTTTTTTTAACGAACGATTTCGATGGAAGGCTTTTTTATACAGCATAAAAGCGCAAATTTGAGGTCACATTACTAACACGAGTCTCTGTAGTACCTGAACGTAAATCGCCTTACGGAGGTGTAGAACGGGAAAGGGGAGCGCACACGTGACAAAGTACCGTTTTAAACAGTTTGTGGGCCTATTCATTGCGATGTCGTTTCTCGTCATCTGGTGGTTTACTCCAATTCGTCAGCTAGCCAGCATTCCTGCAAACATGAGGATTCTCGAAGGCCAGAGCGCCGCCATCGATCTTGGGCTCCCGGTTACGGCAACCGTAACCACGAGTAATGTCCAGGTTGCGACGGTACATGGAACTCAGCAGTCGAAAGTTGCGTTTAATCTCAAACAACCGATCCTCATTGATTCGGTCTCGCAAGGACAAGCAGATGTGAAAGTGAATTTATTCGGCCTTATTCCTCTAAAATCTGTTCACGTCGATGTCGTTCCCGAATTAGAAGTCATCCCTGGTGGTCAATCCATTGGAGTCAAACTTACATCGGACGGAATCATGGTAGTGGGTTATAATCAAGTGACGGTTGGGGAACAACGTTATTCCCCAGGGGAAAAAGACGGTATCAAAATTGGAGATGTCATCACTGCAATCGATGGAATCAAGATTAAGTCATCAGAGCAGGCGGCTGCATTAATTAATAAGGCGGGGAAAGATAATCGTGATCTTGAAATGAAAGTGATGCGTTCCAAACAACAGATTGCCCTTCGCGTCAGACCGGTCAAAGAGAAAGGAACGGACATGTACCGTATCGGTCTTTATATCCGCGACCGTGCGGCAGGAGTGGGAACTCTCACCTTTTATGACCCCAAAAACCGTATATTCGGGGCTCTTGGTCACGTAATAACCGATGTGGATACGGGACAACCCATAAGGGTGAGTGATGGTGAGATTGTCCATTCCAGTGTCACATCGATCGACAAAGGGGAAAGCGGACAGCCGGGTGAAAAACGGGGAATATTTGTGGATGAAGACCGAGTTCTCGGTTCGATCACGAAAAATAGCGATTTTGGGGTCTTTGGGAAGATGAACAAGATGCCGGAGAATGCGAGAATCACAAAAGTGTTACCGATCGCCTTGGCGGAACAAGTGAAGGAAGGACCTGCCAAAATCTTAACGGTGGTCGAAGGGCAGAAAGTTGAAGAATTCGATATTCAAATCACAAACGTCATGAAACAAAAGTTTCCTGCGATCAAAAGTATGGTAATCAAAGTGACAGACCCTCGTCTTCTAGAAAAGACAGGAGGGATCATTCAAGGGATGAGCGGTAGTCCAATCATTCAGGATGGAAAACTGGTCGGAGCGGTGACTCATGTTTTCGTGAACGATCCTACGCAAGGGTATGGTGTATTTATCGAATGGATGCTAAATGAAGCAGGGATACAAACGAAAACCTCCTCTCTGATGAAAGCATCGTAAATAAGATGCATCTCAAAACGCCCACTACGGGCGTTTTTTTATCAAATTTTATTCGACAAATCACGAGGAACAATATAGCAAAGAATGTAGAAAGAAGTCAGATTATTTTACGTAAGATCTGGAAGGAAAAAATAAGACTGATGTCGAAATCTTTTCTAGAATTTTCGTGAATTCTGTTCGGAAAATATAGGAGGACGTCAGATGCGCCAAATTAAGGTTTTAATTGCGGATGATAACCGCGAATTCACCGATTTATTGAAGGAGTTTATCGTCGAACAACGTGACATGGAAGTCGTAGGTATTGCGCATAACGGGAACGAAGTCATCGAGCAATTGACGAATCATCAGCCTGATGTCATCATTTTGGATATCATCATGCCTGTACTTGACGGTATCGGTGTTCTTGAGAAGATTCAAAGCATGAATCTCACCCCCGAACCCAAAGTGATCATGCTCACAGCATTCGGACAAGATAACATCACCAAGAAAGCCCTCGAACTGGGAGCCGCCTATTATATCTTGAAGCCGTTTGACATGGACATCCTCGCGAATCGAATTCGGCAGCTGGTTCGTACACCGGGCCTTTCTTCCGGAGGCCCCAAACCGGTCATTATGACACGTGGCAAGAACGTCGATGCATCCATCACGAACGTGATCCATGAGATCGGGGTCCCCGCCCATATCAAAGGTTATCATTATCTGCGGGAAGCGATTAGTATGGTATACAAGGATGTTGAAATACTTGGTTCCATCACGAAAGTTCTCTATCCGAAAATCGCAGAAAAATATAACACAACACCATCTCGGGTCGAACGAGCGATTCGACATGCAATCGAAGTGGCTTGGGGCCGGGGGAATGTCGAAGCCATCCGTGCCGTATTCGGTTACACGGTAAACATCGGCAAGAGCAAACCTACTAATTCGGAATTTATTGCCATGGTGGCGGATAAGTTGAGGATCGAGGCGAAGATTTCGTGAGGCCATACGTGGCAAGGGATTTGAGGATTGGGTGAAATTAACATCCAGAACAATTTTGCCAACTAATTTCTTTTTATGCCCATAAATTTCTGGTATAGACACCAACTAACACTCCTTATTCATTGGGTTCAAAGAAACCAACTGATAAGGGGTGTTTTTTATTATGACTGACATTGAATTTCAGATTGAAAATTTTATGTTGTACTGTACTTCAAAGAATTTGTCGAAAAAAACACTTGCAAGTTATGAGCAATCACTGAGATTGTTTGCGGTTTATTTAGAACGAGAACACCAAATAACGGAAGTTGAAAAGGTGCAATCAGGTCATATCCGACATTACATCAAGTATCTAAAAGAAAGAGGAAAGTATAGCGTTTCTGTTGATCCAAGTAAAGAGCAATTTAATCATCCGCAAAACAGAACAGATTATGGCAAGAAAATTTCAGATACGACAATTGCAAACTACATCCGTAACATCAAAGTATTTTTTAATTATCTGCATGATGTTGAACAAGAAATAAAAAAGAATCCTGCTGAAAAAGTGGAGAATGTGAAAGTGGAAAGAAAGATGAAGAAAACACTTTCGCCAGAGGATTTTAAAAAAGTGTTAGATGCTTTTGATAAGACAACATTTCATGGTTATAGAAATTTCCAGATAACACGTTTACTATTAGATACTGGATTACGAGTAAGTGAATGTTTGAGTATCCTTCCAGAGCATATCGACTTTGAACATAGGAGTATTTTGGTTGTCAATCCAAAGAATAAACAACAGCGTTACGTGTACTTTTCACCTAAAATGGCGAGAGAGTTGAAATCATGGCTCAAATATAAAGATCGATATTCGGATAGTCAGTGGCTTTTTCCAACCACAAAAGGGACTCAACTGGAAATCAGAAATTACGAGAAAGCATTAAGGGATGCAGGGAAAAGTGTGGGTGTTGATATTCACCCGCATTTACTAAGGAATAATTTCGCCAAGTATTATATCTTGAATGGTGGAGATTGGTTCACGCTTTCAAGAATCATGGGACATTCATCCGTTGAGGTTACACAAAAAGCTTATCTTGATTTTACGGATGAAGAAGTGGGCAAAAAGTATCAAAAACACAGTCCACTTGCTTTTATGGATATATAAAGGGGTGTGTACCATGCTACTTACAAAAATATGGGACAATGACTAATTATGCTAAACATGTCTTTTGATATTGGAATGACTCTCGCTCTGCTCTCAATTAATGAATCTGCTCAAAGATATATTTCTGCTCATCACATGTTGTATCATTTTCTATTGACGCAAGAGTGGTGATACATGTAAGACAGGAATCACTATAGATCATATCCACGCCAATTATCAAATATGACCGCCGTCTTGGCGGTATTTTTTTGCTTTTCAAGCAGGATAATACCCACCTTTACAGCGAATCAATTCGTGAGGTGGGGAACCGTGAAGTGTAAATTACCTGTGATACTTGCGGAAAGAAAAATTAAGCAAAAGTGGTTATGCGAAAGGGTTGGGCTATCGACATCCGCAATGAGTCAAATTGTTCGTGGTGAAAGTTTACCTACTTTACCCACGGCAATACGAATAGCAAAAGTTCTAGATTTGAAAGTTGAAGATATTTGGCAGGAAGAATAATCCGCTACCAGCGGATTTTTTTATTTGGACACGCATTTTTAGGTTATGCGAAAATACATATTTACCATCAAACAATCAATCGAACATTTCAGCACACACATAACAAATGTTTAACCATCTAAAGCATGCACAATCGAACAATCGTGTAGGGGGATGATTAGATGACTTACGGAGAGGTAAGAAAAACGATCATTTTTAAGCTGGATGATCCCGAGCAACGTGCCATGTACGAACAAATCGTAACGAAGACGAACTTCAGTAAACTCGTTAAACGCTTCCTCGCAGCAGAACTCCAACGAATGCGTGCAGCACAACAGCAGTCATTACAACAAACATTTAATCAATCGAACGCAATAACATATCAATCACCTCAACAACCGAACAAATAAAATAAAAACACCCCTCTGAACCGAAGGGTGTAGTATCGCTCAATGGCTGATGGGATGGTATCAGCCTATGCGTGTCAGTCTGAAAAGATGCGTGTCAGGTTAATACATCAACCAAAATTTTTGCTCCGAGTAACGCAGCTCCACCCCAGAACATAACTTTTCCAATTACAACGAGTGCAGGCATGTCGTCTCCTCCTTTTTACATTTCCAGTATGTTTCAAATTCCAAAGCACTATGCGAGGTGAATGTCATGAGAAAAATGGAAGTCTTAGACTGGAACGCTTTCTTCGTAGGTGATGTACACCCAAAGTACAAAAAGCCGTCATCGCTTCTTCCTATGGCTGTGGCGGCGTCAACAGTGCTTCCGTCGATTCCAGCACAAGCAGTAACGACCGACAGAATCATCCACGCTTTCGATCCACTGATTCATATCATTCAAGCCCTCAGCTATCCAGTGTGTTTCATGTCGATGGCGGGGGGAATGCTGCTGATCACAGTTGGGCAACGTCATCGAGGAATCAACATGATCAAATGGTCGGCAATCGGATACATCGGGATGCAATTGGTTCCAGGGATAATGTCAATAGTGGGAGACGTAGGACGCAGCATGAATTAATTGGTTTGCGACTGATACCGGACAGACGTTTAACAAATGCTGACGTTGAATCATTTGCTACTGGCTTGCACTCGTTATATAAACCTCTCATTGAACGTATGAATCGCACCGGTTGGCGTATCGATGTGGCACCCCAGAATTATGTTGTATTGGAATGGCATTTAGCGCCAAATAAAGCAGAAGTAATGTTGCATACTCCGTCGCACACGAGAACAATTGTTGAGCAGCATATCAATACGACCTGGCCACGTGTAACAACAGAAGACATAGAGCATGATCCGTTGAACGACTGGTTGTCGAATATTTCAGGTGCAGACTTACATTTACGGGAACATTACATGTATGCCATTCATGTTGATCGACGCTCTCTGGCACCTATATCGACTATTTTAGAAACATTGCGCATGTTACAAGAAGGTGAACGCGGATTAATCCAAATGATACTCGTTCAAGCAGACAAGGATTGGAGCGAAGGAGCGAAAGCAGCATACGACAAGTTGAAAGATGGAGGGCAGCCGAAAAGGATAGGTGTCGATGGACGATCAATAGCCGAAGGTATAGCTAAGTTTGGCGCTGGAATCGCATTGCACACTTCAGCATTAGTGGCCGAAATCATAACAGGCAAAGAAATTGAACCTGAACCGGTTGATCTACCATCGAAATTGTACCTCGACAGAACGCTTTCATCTGCGACGCTACAAAAAACGAAGTATGCTGCATTTGATGTAACGATTCGAGTCGCGTCAATGTCGCACGATCCAGGCAGGCGAGAGGTGATTTTAAACGCATTATCTACTGCGTTTCGTGACTTGGATAAGGATAATGGATTCCTAGCTAAACCGATCAAAAATATGTCTAAATGGTGGCTGTCAGTCGTGAATAGGAAACCGCCACGGTTAAAAATAAACGCTGATTACTTGTCCATACCTGAAGTAGCGAGATTATTGCAACTTCCAACCGGGCAATTACAAGAGGAATATGGATTATCAAGTGTTCAGCATCGCGAAAGTGATTTACCTGTAAGCGTGTTAAGCGGTGGAATCCAAATTGGTGAACATACATTTAGAGGCGAATCGGAGTCAGTGTATATCCCGATCCACGACCATGATGAATTGTGTTTGCCGCGAATAGTTATAGGGGGCATGGGAACGGGTAAAACACGCGGATTTGGTGGCAATTTTGGCGCTCAAGCGATAGCACACGGATTCTCTGTGATTAGTATCGATGTGGCAAAAGACGAACTCGGTGCAGAAATTGAAATAGGAGCAAAACGTCGTGGAGTACCAGATGATAAAATAATTCACTTGAAGTTCGGCGAAAAGGCATATCGACTTGATTGGATAGAAGGGATGTTAGGTAAACGTGCAGCTAACAGATTGGCGGGTGAAGTATTAAATTTCTTCAACTTGCATAGCGCTGATGCAGGTGTCGAAACATCACGATATATCCGATTAGCAGGTAAAACAGTAGGAGTACTCGGTGGAACATTGAGTGATATTTTTGACATGTTCCGTAGTGAGGAGTATAGAGAAGACATGATCAAACGACTCAAAGAAAAAGATAGAACCGACATAGCGAGCGAATGGGAAACGTATGAAAAGCTAAGTCCAGGCATGAAAGGTAAAGTTATGGAACCTGTGTTGAATCGGCTGGATATGCTACAAGGCGACGATTACTTACGTGAATGCTTAGAGGTTGGGGAGTCGTTGGATTTTCGCAAATGGCTAACGGGCGGATATCATGTCCGTATTCACGTGCCAAAAGGAGGCATTGACGGGCTTGGTGCTGAAGCGGTTGATATACTCGTGGACTTCCTCATGGCTAAGATTGAATTGGCGATGTTTGCACGCCCAGAAGAAGAACAGGCGCCATGTTTCGTAATCATGGATGAGCCACACCAATTCAAAAGTTGTTCGGCACGTTGGGAACGAATGGCCGTAGAGACAAGGAAATGGCGACTCGGACTTATATGGATGTTCCACCTATGGGATCAAGTACCGCGCAAACTAACGGAAACGATCAAAGCAGCGGGGCCACATTATCACATATATACAACGAGTAAAAATATCCTCCGTGATCTTGCTGAAGAGATTGCACCATTCACGGTTGAAGAGGCAATGAAAACGCCAAGACATTATGCGATCAATGTAATAAGAGCAGGCGGAGTGACAGTGACGCCGTTCATGGCTAAAATGACGCCACCGCCAAGCGCAATAGAGTGAACGACCTTCTTTAGGAGGGTCTTTTTTTTACGATAACACATTTACTTGTATATCAAAGAAGGAAAAACAATACGGTGAGGGTGATCGATATGCTATATGAAATTAGTTATCGTGTAAGAAAATTGTACTTAATTTAATATTCAATTAATATCCGTACATATCTTCCATCCACAGTAATTTTATTTTTATCAATCCTTCCGTTCACAGCCATTTCAATTACATCCAGTTTGTCGATAAGCTTTTTAACTGATAAACCTACTGGGAAAAGTAAAGTTACATCGTACCCATCGGGAGTTTTTAAAATAGATTTAATAGAGCATTCTTTGATCTCATTTTTCCCAGTCCTTTTTCTATGATCATGATATACACCGGATTGGAATAGAGCTTGTCGTAAACGATATCGTATGGACGTACGAACCAATCCATAGATTGTTACCCCAAAAATGGCTCCTCCTACAAGAGTAATGGATGTTACCATATCCCCCATCTCCCTTAAAGTTTTTTTGGTTAAAGAATATGGAATAAACTTTTTGAAATGCATGTCCGACACAAAAACTGTTACGATGGTGGGTTGAT
Organism: Collibacillus ludicampi; assembly: GCF_023705585.1. NCBI lineage: Bacteria > Bacillati > Bacillota > Bacilli > Caryophanales > Alicyclobacillaceae > Collibacillus > Collibacillus ludicampi. The sequence goes on along the minus strand of NZ_BOQE01000001.1, from coordinate 67,571 downwards.
TGTGCCTATTACGATTGTGAAAGATATACAAGAGTTAATATAAAACTCACATTTGTTTAACATAAATTAAATTATTAGTTGTTACAATTAAATCTGGTATGACGGAAGTGCGGGTAAGCACAGCTATACGGCCCCCGCCTCAACCTCCTTAACAATTCAACCGCTCACGATGATATGTGAGCGGCCATTTTTTTACACAACATTTGTTATTCACATCTATCAGTTAATAATTCTTAACAGATAGTCAATGTAGGCTATACATTCATCAACTACAATAAGTTTGGCGACGACAGTTCAACAACAACTCTCTCCGCTCTTCACATCATCAGAGGCACGCTATAAATGCGTGTCTCTACTGTTTAACACCTATTTACAGCCCTATTATCGTAAAAAAAGCGCAGTCGTGATGACCGCGCAGCAGGGGGTAGAATGAAACATGTTGCCCAGTGTGCAATGGGGTAAGGGTGATATGTGTACAGTGTAAATGACAAATGCGGAATAAGTATGTAATCCGATTTACAAATAAACAAAAACCACTCAGGAGAGTGGTCATTGTATAACGTTGATATTTACCAATTGCTCAGCTATTTCCTTCATGTGTTTCGGAACAATATATTGGCGAGCACGAATCAATCCTTTAATTTTGTACAACGCAAATTCTTTAAACTCTGGATATTCTGTTTCTATCTTCTGCATTAGCGAAGGATCGTTCGTGAAAAGGAATAATAGATTATAATTTTCCCATAATTTTGTTCTCATATATTCACCTCCTAATACTTAGGATACATGCGGAATTTGTAAAATGTTGGAGAATTTTGTGGAGCATAAAACTTTAACAGTTTATTTATAAAAATACAAACACACAATCATTGCGGGAACATTAAAAACCACGCCGAATGTGACGTGGTTTGTTTTTTATTTCGCTACAGGTATATCAAAAGTGTACGGATTAAAATTAGTTTCGAAATCATCGGTATGTGCGCTGAGAGTTAGTTTAAATGGTTTATCAGGAGAAAGTCCTTTAAACACTATTACGCCATTTGCCGATACGCCTGGCAGCAGATCGCTTGGAATCTCCTTGTACGTTTCTTTGGCATCAATTACATGATCACTAATCTTCGAATCTAATTGCTGTCCATCCTGAACTGCTTTAGCTTCAAATACGAAAAAATAAGCTTTATTCTGGGTACCGTTCTTGATTGTTATATATACTCTTTGTTCATCCTTTGCAAAATCGATTTTATTAACGGTTAAACTTAGACCGTGCTGATCCAACGTTTTATCGACTTGAAGACTTTTGATTGTCGGTGATAATACACTTAAAGGATCGATCTTCTTCACAGATTCAAGCTGTATCACCGGAGCAGAGATTTTTGCACCAAATGCATTAGTGCCTTCCATCACACCCTGCACTCTTCCAGTTACTTCTACAAAGTCATTTTCCTTGATATCCGCGTTTTGTCCGTTAAGATTTACGACGACATTATGATTATCAACTTGCATTTGAAAAGCGGTCATATCACCAATATTCTTAGTACCGATAAACACTTTGCCTTGCAATGTGGCGTCAGCACCCTTAAACTTATCCGCATCCTGTAAGAATTGAGCCTTATTTGTTTCCGTAACTTTTGGAACATTTGAGGAACTAGTTGTTGCGCTACTTCCCCCGCAACCTGTCATACTCATAACAATTGTAGTAATGACGATTCCTGTTCCTACCTTACCCCATTTTCTCATAGCAACCATCTCCTTATAATATGTAGAGAAATAAAATAACAAACAGATAAGTTAGATACTTATGGATATTATACAATATTTTTCATTCTGTTATTTAAAAAAATTGTCGTTGTTTCTATATAATAACACTTTATTGGAGCCACAAATAAACCACTCACGTTTGGTATGCGAGTGGTTGTTTTTGCCTACATGATATTATTACATATCCTCAACACCAGTTTGAGAGTATTTATGTCCGTATTTGTTGTATAAGTAAGTAATCAGGTTATAAGTACGTTCCAAAGCTTCTTTTGTCTCTTGCGAAAGTTCACCGTTTTTTGTCTCTCTTTTTTCAACAAGGATGATAAACTCACATTCCTTCTGTCTCATATCGACAATCACCTCAGTTGTTGAATCAATTCGGGAACTTTTTGGGTGGGAATAGTGCATAATACAATGATTCATCATATATCAATTCCTGACAACATATTACCAATGAAGCGCACCAAATTTTTTGTGTTTTGGATGTGAGTATCTGACACATTTCTATCTGCCGCGAGTTCATAATACACCTCAAATGTCTGGACGAAAAGTTCGGCCAATTCGGCATAATGAAGCAATCTCGTATCGTTACGCAAATCAGGATCGGCTTGTCTAATTGGTTGAATCAGCTCGTCATTGTAGTGAATGTTCATTATCACCACTCCTTCTTATATGGCTGTAGTCGCGCGACCTACGGTTTTCGCAATACGCTCAACAAGTCTCTTCACGTGTAAAACAGAGTCGTCGTCATCGCAATCAGCGGCTAGTTCAAGGTATGTGTTATACGAGTCCACCAAAATAGATGCAAGCTCCACACATCGATCTAGTTTGTCGTCTCTGCGAAGATTAGGTTCTGCTTGTCCGACCCATTCGTCGTTCACCCGAATCATCCACGCACACCCCCATAAGTCGTTCAGTTTTATAAACATTTGGTTTAGATTTCTAAACATATGATACAACTTGTTAATTATGCTAGTCAAGCAAAAAGTTTATTATTGCGAACATATGTTTACTTTGTTAAACTAAATGTTTATGATATTGTATTGATGGAAATTGACAAATGAGGGGTTGATTATATGTTTTCATACGCTCCATTGGCCGCAACATTACACAAAAAGGGGATAAGCCGAACAGAATTGAAAAGGATGATAGGGGCATCTTCAGCAACTATTGCTAAGATCGCCAAGGATGAACCGGTATCAATGAAGGTCTTAGATGATATATGTACAGTGCTGGAATGTGAGATACAAGACGTGATTCAGCATGTAAAAGCTAGAAAACAAAATTAACGAAAATACGATCAATCGTTATCATTTCGTCCAGGAGGCAAAAGTTTAGTTATCACGGATATTGAAGAGCTAATGTATCGAGGGGAAGCGGTGACAAGCAAATGACTCAGGGAATATCATCAATGAAATCGTATACCTTAGAATTTTCATTTGATGTTACAGGATGTGAGATGGAGGGGCATCTGAATCCTGAAATTGTAAGTCAAATTCACTTTAAAAATGCAAAACTTGATTATATAGAATTTATGCCCACCCGGAATCAAACCCATGTAAAGGGGAGCGTAACCGTAGAACTAAATCAACTTGATGATTTATTTCTCGGTGAAACTTTTATACACTCGCATTTAATACCGATGATTCGTAATACTTTAGCCATAACAAACTCTAGCCAAGATAAATTACCCTTTCTTCCATATTTTGAGCCTTCAATTAATTTAATTACTTATAGAGGGCTTAATCATATTGACGTGCAAGTTCTTAAAGAAAAGAAAGTTAAGTGCGGCGAACACCCACAAAATCCATTAAAATTGGACTTAAACGATTTCAGTAAGAATCTAATTCATCTCGTGATAAAACTTGATCGTGCAACGCTACAACAGAAAAACCACGAACGCATTTCAGCAATTCAACGCTCCTTTTTTTGGTTAATAGGAGCGCAGCAAGTTGGGCATACTGATGGGTTTCTGATATATGAAGTTATTTCTAAATACCGTTTATTATGGACAGCTTTAAATGCGATATATAATTTATACAAAAAGACGACAGAAAGACAAACTATTAAAAATTTTGCGCGCAATCCATTTATTGTAGATTATGTCGACTCACTTGTGCAGAAGAAAGATACCATAATATTTAATCTTATAAGTTCAAAGCTAACGCTGTGGGATAATTTTCCTATCTCAGATGAGCTTTCGAAAAGCATTCAATCTGTAGATAAAGTAAAAACGGCCCAAAACTTTATGTTCTGCTTGTATGCGATCCGAAACCCGATAATTCATGGTTCTGAATTAAACGATGAAATAAAATTATGTAAAGGTGCTTACATTGTTCTAGAACATATCGTTAAGAAATCTATAAGAGCAGAAATCATGAAGCTATCAGAGAAGAGTTAAAGGGGATATATGCTGATTGTTTTGGGGAACGAGGAAAACCGGTGCCAATTGAATGGCACCTTTTTAATTTATTTCATCATCGTTTTCGATTTCTGCTGGTGGATTGGTTTTCTTTTTCAATCGATCCCACGATGGATCATATGGACGTAAAATTGTGATAGATGATTGACTCAATCCACGACGGAAACGTTTGATCAAACCAAGTTCCGTTAAATGTTTAATTGCTCCGTCAACGGCGCTTTTGCTCAATCCTGTATCTTCCGTTATTGTTTCTGTGGTTACTGTAGTGTGTCCATAATTGTTGTGAGCACGTAACAACAATGTAATAAAAACCTTTAAATCTGCGCCCGTTAGATCAGGTAAGTATTTTGCAAAACCGTTGAATATCGCACCAAAACCGATACCGTTAGCTTTCTCATTCGATTGCTCCAGCGATTGAAATTTCCATTCGGCATATTCATTCTTCAACTCTTCAATCGTAGATTTATTCGACATTGTGTACGACTCCTTATCAACGTCGAGCGATAGCGCGACGAATAGTAAATTGCGTATAGTTATGAGTCTAGTTGTATGAGTATAGTTTATGATTACTATAAAAGGGATACGTTGCACACTATAGTAGTCATCTAAAGTATACTATAGTAAGTATCTGATGCACAATATAGTAAGCATTAGAGAATGTTACAATATGGTAATATATGCGATATACTTTAATGCTTTACTATGATAAAAAAGTACTACATATAAATACATATACACCCATACACGCAACGCCTACAAATCAATAAAGCGTGTATCATCGTAAATAGTTAATATATTAATAGTATATGATTGGACATCGTTGGACATTTAACGAAGCGCAAAACCCGAAAAACCGCGTCACTATTGGGATTTCGTGATTGAGTGTCCAATTGAACGAGAATAGGAGAAAGTCTCCTTCTTGAAGGAGGAGAGTTTTACTCATCATTGAGTAAAAGAATACACGCATACGTTGATCGTTGATGTAGCGCGGATTATAGGAGATGACACGTTACGCTGGCGTAATAGGATTGTGTGTAGTGGATAGGGGGGCGTGAAGTACGAAGCCCAATGTGGAGTGAGGTTGGACAAAACTGTCCAAAAGTCTAAGTTCGCCGCCCGCTCGGACGGTTGCGCAGAAACTTTCGCATCTACTTCACGTACAGGTATTCCCAACATGGTAATACCTTCGACACACGCCCTAGCAAATGGACAAGTGATAAATTGGTGAACATTGTCAATGCAAATCGTAATTATTATAATAAACTCATAATTTCAATGGAAGGAATGATTTTATGGCTGTATATGGAATAGGCGCTTTTTATGAAAGCCAAGGCGACGTAAGTAATCACTTTATCAATCAAAATTGCGCTTGCGTTGGCTGGGATTTCGTCGTAGTCATACTAAAGAGTAATATAAATATCACTGTTTCGCATCCACTCCACGCAAGAAAAGAGACGTGACCACTCGATCACGCCTTCTATGGGTTAGGACGTATAGGGTACACGAGTCTATTGTATCACAATCCTATTTTCGCCGCCGCATTATCACGGAATAGAGAACCTTCCTGGATGTATCGATCCACCATGACACGGCTCTTATGTCCCGTTTGTCGCATAATAGCACGATCACTAGCGCCTGCACGTGCTGCGGTTGTAGCGAATCCACTACGCAAACTATGACCGGCGTATTGGGCAGGGTCTAATCCAGCTGCCTCCGCACAACGTTTCACCACACGTGCGACGCCTTTATCGCTCAATCGTTCATCTTTAACGTTTCCACCTTTAGTGACTCCACGAAATACTGCACCGGATTTGATTCCGGATACTTCTACCCACTTCATATAAGAACGTACCGGACATGTTTCTCTGCATGATCCGTACGGTATGCCTATTTTACGCCCTTCTCCTTCCTGGTCTGTCTTGCTTTTGCGAATCGTGATTGTCAATCCATCGTCTGTGATCTGAATATCCTCCACGTTCAATGTCACCAATTCACTACGACGTAACGCACCGGCGAAACCAATGAGTAATAACGCACGATCACGAATGTCTAGGGTTGTGTCGCCTAATGTATCAACCATACGCCGCACATCATCAATAACAGCAGCTTTTTTGGCTTGTTGTGCCGTTCCGTGTGTGCGTTTGATACCGTTCCATAGCTCACGTACCTTTTCATTTCGTGTGGGGGATTTATAACCTGCCGATTGATGGGCTTTCGAGATGGATGATATCCGACGGTTAATGGTACTTGTTTTATATCCTTCATCGGCCAGTGTAGTAATGTAGAGCATTACGGTCTCGGGTGAAGCTGGCAATGATTCCTGGCCATACTGTTCGCACCAAGCGGTGAAATGCGCCCAATCGGATTGATACGCTTTGATCGTATTGTCTGATTTCGATTTTCTTGTATATTCATTGGCCTTTTGAATCAATTGCTCAACACGTTCCATCGTGACAGCGTTCGTTTGTTTCAATGCAATTTCCATCCCGATCACCCCATCATTATGTCCGATACCTTTTAATTATCGGACGTAATTTCTGGTTATATTGTACGGTGAAATGATGGAAATATCAATAAAATTTTACCAATCGATTCATCGAAAAGAAGGTAACAGGTGTGTTCGTTTCATTTTGACGTGGACTGTCCATCATCGTCCCTATAGCTTATCCATATCGTCCCGCTTATGCCGATCATACCGATGTGAAAGAGCAAACTTTAGAAAAAAATTGATTTTCGCGCTCACAGGCCCGTACAAAGCCATCTGCGTTCTAAAATATAGTTCAGAAATCTTTTATGGAAAATAATACCATCAAACTTATTTTGCGCTTACCAATTTTCGACCCACCAACATATAGTATATACTATTTTTATTATTATATATTTTTGAAAGACTCGATGAAACGGGAGGGATGACGGATGGTTGCAGAAAATGACGAATTTATTATTACGATTGGGAAAAGCGATAAACCGCGAGATGAAAACAAAAAACGACGTGCGTTGGAATACGTATTAAAAATAATGATAGAATTATATGAAAAATATGAAACTAGAGATAAATTCATTAGGAGTTGAAAGATGTGGCTATACGGGGAAGAAAATCACATGATTTTAAGATAATAGAAACATCTGGAAGTGATAAATCAATTCGATGAACTATGTATGGAAAATAAATGGTTATTCGAACATTGGATTATGCACGCAAATTGAAGAGCGATAAGCGTAACGATGGAGATGAGGAAAAGAAAACAACCGACTCATGAAGTCGGCTTTTTTGTGCTCATTCAACTACTCCGTGCTTGTTGATTCTCAACAGTTTTCGCTCATCGTCATTGATTCCCGCCGCATTTTTCCGCGCAATATTGAATACCTCCAAGAACTTGTCACGTTCGGCCTTAACTTCTTCATATTCACGCTGCAACTTTTCCAATTGCTGTTTTAATTCATCACGTTCCCGTGTAACCTCGTCCAATTGTTTCTGTAGCCGTTCTGCATTCGAATCGACGATCTCAACGTTGCGCAAGAAGCGAATCAATTCCCGCTGAGTCATTCGGATCGGTTCATCAGGATCATCTTTTTGTTGTCTCGTTACGATAGGCAAGCTGCGATTGACTTTAATACGTCTGCATTCTTCTAATGTACGATTCGCTCGTGCTTGAGCGCCTTGTGCTTTTGCGATTTCGTATTGTGCTGCGTATTTCTCACTGAGAATCGTGTTCCACTTTAGTCGGCAACTGGCCACCGATCTCAATCCCTTACTCTCCTCAGAGAACTTTTCACACGCCTCCGTTACTGTACCGCCAGAAGCGACCGTTTCAAGCACCACTTCGGCCAAACGGTCAAACTCTTCTTCCGTCCAATCTACACGAGGGCCGCCTGGATTACCTGCCATGTATTATACACTCCCGTTTAGGTTTTATATCTATTGTACCAAACTATATCACGATAATAAACACCTATCAATTATATCAAAATATATTATTGACTAAATGATATTATTGATATAGTATAAAGACAGGGACATGATACGAAAAAATTCGAAGGGAAAGGCGGTAACGTTAATGTCAAACATACGTTTTAATCAAATCGAGGAGCAGTTTAAACAACTCGAAAAGCAAATGGCTTATTACGAATATTGCCGTCAAAAAACTATAGAGGACTTAGAACGAAGAAAAAAAGCATTCAAAGATCCTGAATGTCAAAAGATATATCACCAGCTCATTGAATATTGCGGCGGTGAAAAAGTTGTACGACCAGGTATAAGGGGGCGTGCAAAACAGTTGGCCATAAATTGCTTCTTAAAAAACCCCCCCTGATTTTGATGCTTTCTTTGAGTCTGTAAAAATAGCAAACGAAAAAATCAAAAAATACAAAAAACAAAAAGTTAAGTAAAAGGAAGGTGAAACTGTGGCTCAGGAATACGTATTTTCAAAAGGTTATGAGCAAGCAAGAGTACAATTCAGGCGTTACGTTACAACAATGCGAAAAATGGTCGTGGAACGCAAAAAACAGAATAATCCTGTGCCACTCCGCGAACGTAAGCGTATGATTGAGACATTAATCGACGCATGGGATCAAGCGTTTATCGATTACAAGGTTAAGGTATGGCCGCCACGATATTGGCTCGATGTACTATATGAGGTGCTTGATTACAACTACGCTGGTAGTAGAAATCCTAGAAAGCTCGGTCAAAAGAACGCGTACCAAACTATACGTCAAGAAGAGCGTATGTATGAAACAATATATCCTTACAACCCACGATACATAAGTAGCCCTCTAGAATCACCTGATGACGATGAAATGAACTATGACGATGAAGACGATGAAAAATTAGTTCCTGCGTATGCGCAACGAATGGGATTGTTTAAATTCAACTATTCATCAATTGATCCTCGCTCGATAGAGAAATATTCATGTGAATCAATCGTCATCGTACTCGAACACTATGACGAACTCAATTACAGAGCTATCTGGCGCGGTGATCATGTTGCTCTGGATATCCTGATCGATATTCGGAACGCACTTCAACAACTAACCGTAAAGCAACGTCTGTGTCTGGAATTGCACTATCTGCACGATTACACGTTTGTTGATATTGCAAAGAAATTGGGAGTGAGTGACGAGGCAGTACGTAAAAACACTGATGCAGCGATAAGAAAAATGTCCAAAATATTAAATTGATACTTTATATTATATGTTAATTATGGTATAATAAAAAATTTTATTAAATATAGGTTGGTTTTAGCGCGAATAAGTGGACTAATATATAGGCGCAGGTCATCCATGCGCTACCACTCCATACCTTTCTCTTTGTCGTATGTAGCTTGTCTATATACGGAAAATAGGGTCGCGTCTCGTCAACGCGGGCTCTTATTTTTTCGGAGGTTTGTTAACACTGTCTACATCTTGAAAGGGGGTGATTCAAATGCAAATCCAGCCAGAAACCTTTCGCTTTCTCAGACAGATGCTTGGAATAAGCGTTCGTGAATTTGCGAAAGCGGTTGGATACAGTCACAGTTACGTTGCGATGATCGAAACAGGGGAACGTCGTATGAGTGAAGAAGCACGCCGTCGATTTTTGAAGTTTTACATTGACTTTATCGACGCTGCTATGGATTGGCAACATGATTATTCAACTATTTCGAATTAAAGGAGAGATGATTATGACTGATAAGGAATTTGCACAAAAACAATTGCTCAAAAAGCTCATTGAAACTGCAGACGAGTATCGGAAGCTAACACGCGAAATCGAGGAGCTGAAAAAGACAACTCACTCAAAGTCTAGCACCACAAACGAACACATGGCTGACAAGATCGTTGAGAACGTGTCGAACTGGCAACGTGACCAGCAGTTGATGACGCGCTCGTTCCAGGGATATACCTTGGCAAAAGAAGAGCCGGTCAACGAATACATCACAAAAATGACGTTCGTAAAATCCGAATTTCACTCCAACAAAGCGGCGGCGCTTGATAAACCATGGAAGATTTAGAGACGGAGGGAATGAACAATGAAAGTATATATGCATCGACCATACACCAAGCTTCCAATGGATGAAAACAGGTACTATACCCTTTATTACAACGGCAAACAAATTAAGTTCTATTGCATCAACGATAATACAGTTCAGGTCGAAGAACTTGAACACATTCAAGCGCTGCTGGATCAAGGATTTATCGTAACGCATATCGATCCATACGATACGAGCGGTACGCAATACCGGCTAGTCAATTTGAAATCACTGGCATATTCAAAGGATGAAGACGCCGAAGCATTGCTTCGTGAATTGGCGCAATGGAAGCTCATCGGCGTACGTCAAAACGTGGCGCTGTATTACAAGGAGGTTTGATATAGATACGTGTTAAGCTGCAGATTCAAGACTCCGCATATCTCGATGTTGCTGTTACGAATATTGCAAACAAACAGCAATTCAAGGGTGCGAGCGTAGGTTTCACCAACTCAGATGGAACAAGTACGAGCTACACATTTGATATGGATGGATATGTTGAGTCATCCGATCCTAATCATATCCTGAAGTTCGTGCAGCAATGCGACTGTGTTCCGATTGAAGTGGTGCATGACGATTCGCCGGCTCAATTTGTAATTCTGGATATGAACGGCGGCGAAAAACCCGACTATCAACTAGAAATGTTGTTAAAGCCGTTGTTTGATGGGACATATAAATTCCTGCTGGTTAAGAAGCAACGTGCAGTCTTGTACAAAAACTGAAACAAGTAGAGGTGATATAGATGCGTGTTAAACTTATCAATCCGGAAAAAGCGAACCTAGTTACTTCCCGTCAAACACAGCACAGATTTGATGAACTCGGCGTTTGTGTCGTGGATGGGAAATATCTCGATGATATCGCAATGCTTATACGTGAACACTATTGCACACCATTCGAGTTGGAGGATGATGGTATGGAACCGAAACTGTATTTGATCGATTTTAAGCAAATCATGGCTCGTGGTGATCATGATGATGCACTAGTCAAGGAAATTGAAAAAGTAGTGAAGGAATATTATCAGCCGTTCATTTGCAAAGATGGGCGGCTTTTGTTGTTTAAACGGGGCTGATCGTTCGCGGTCAGCCTTTTCTATTTATCTTATCGTTTTTGAAAGGGAGGAATCTCGAATGATCCAATTCAACGAGGAGCACGATATCTTTCCGGTGTTGAACATGTATATTGCTGGTGAATTGATGACACGTGGATTCGCGTTGTTACGCACCGAGCCGAACAAAAAAGATGAACGTCTGAACGTGTTCATTTTCAAAAACACACCGGAATTTGTTGATGCGATGAATGAAGTCATCAAACAACGGCGCAAAAGTCGTGAAAAGCGCTAAACTAATGATGGACGTTACGGAGGTTGACTGATCATGCACATTACCCATATCAAACAAGTCGAACAGTACCTATCACCCAATCACGTCAAAACGTTGCACGAACGAGCATTCACCGAAACGTTCAATGTCATCGCTAATTTTGTCAATCAAAGCACCACGCATAACGATTTAGCTTGGGTATGTAATTCTGCGCCTGGCCACGGTAAAACCTCAGCATTGACGGCGCTCTGTAATATGATCCTATCTGAAAAACACGATGTAGCATTATTGCTTGTTTTCAACAACACCAGAACAATGGATGCGCTATATAAGCAAGTCAATGATTACGCTACGCAACACAATTTCACCAACGCAATCCAATGCGTAGAAAGTGACAATGTGAGTGATGTCGTTGCTGATTTACGCATGTACCGCATCGTATGTATGACCCAACAACGATTCGCTAACATCGCGGTGCTTGATCCGGATTCGTTTAAGGTATTCGAACATTACTGTCTGGTTGATGACTACGGAGACAAGCAATGTATCAAAAGGTTAATCATCATCGATGAAATGCCGCAGTTCACGAATGAGGCAATTTTCGATGTGGGTAAGGAAAATAACTGCGTGGATTGGTTTGACGAAATGGTGAAGAACATCGACAACGAAAATATGGATTCGAGTGTGGTACGTGCTTTGATTTCATCACTTGTATCCGAAGAATTGTCGCAGAATACGTCAGGAACAAACTATAGACTCATTCGTCGGATTCAGGGTACAGAAGATGAGAAAAGATTACAGAAGGTAATGGACAACTTAGAAAGTGTGAAAGGCGTGTCACCGGAAAGTTTGAAACGGTTCAAGTGGTTCAAACGGTTGCTTAACGAGGATGGTGTGGGAGCAATATTTCAAAACAAGTTGCTGTGTGCGGAGTGGATCGATTACCGCAAATTCGGGAACATCTTGATTCTCGACGGTACGGCACACATCACATCGTTGCTGTATGATCGTGGTGGTTTTGAATTGAAGGAAGTGGCTAACTATCACGATTACAACAGTCGGTTATCCATTAAGTTTAAAAACATCAATACAGGCGCACGATCACGCCAAAAGAAAGATAAAAATGTACATGATACGATTGCTGCCGATATCGGAAAAATTCGAAGCAACGTTGAACAAAAAAATAGCCGACTTATTGCATTACCGAATAAGTCGGACATCAAAAAATATAGAAACAACGGTGTCATTACAGATGAACAATACGAAAAGTTTTTTAAGTCCGTAAGCAACTACGATGATGACGAGAATATGGCTCTACACTTATTAAACGTTGTCGGGTTAAACGATTTGGCTGAATACGACATTATGGCGTTGTTGAGTATGCCGATTCGCCAACCAAGTGCATACCTACTTAAAGCAATATCAATCTACTCACCTAATATTAACATAAATATAATTAATTGTCAAGGCATCGGGCGCAAAAAAGTATATGATCGTTGGTTTGAGGATGAACGAGTTCAACGTGTTTTCGAGCAAATGGTACTGGCTGAATTGGTGCAAATCATACATCGAACATCGTTGCGCAAACTCAACGAAACTGGAAAAGTGGTCATTCTCATATACACTAATCGAACGGAATGGATGGATAAAGTGCGTTTGGTGTTTGGATTAGGTGACGACAATGTGCGATTTGTTGATTTACAGGCAGACGAACGAATCAAAGATATCGCTGCGGAGTGGGCTGTTAAAGTGCATGCTGAGTTGGTGAAACGGGGTTACGGTTCACACACAGCAAATAAGTTGTGCGGCAAGCCATTTTCACGCTTCATCAGTAAGCACTGGAAAGAACACTCAAATATCATCAATGAAGTGTTTTGTTCGCATGGAATACGTATCGTGAACGATAGCACAAAGTATCACAAGTTTCAGTTGTTGTAAAATACTCCCAAAAACTTTCCCCTCATTTCTATATATTATATAGAAAACAGGGGAAACTTTTTGTAAATACATGGAAATATACAATGTTTCATATTCACGCAATCAAGTCGTCATCTAAACGGTGGCGGCTTATTTATTTGGAGGTGGTTTGATGTACCCGATTGAGGAACGCGAAACGATATTGCGATACGACGAATTAGAAAACCGCTGGCACGTTTGGTCATCGGTGAAGGAGCATATCGCGAAGATCGTGGAGATTGGCGACGTGAAGAAAGTCGATAAAGATGGCAGAGGAACGGTTCGTGCGGTGGATGCGTACCTAACCGCAAGCCAAGTGCGACTATTTGCATCGAAAGGGCCGAGTGAGAAGCAACGAAATGCGGCGCGTGAATTAGCTGCGAAACGGCGCAAAAAACGGGCGTAGTGTTATAAGTCGTCCGTGAAAAGTTAGGGTCAAAAATCAACGTAGCTACGTTGGATTTTCGGCAATTTTGGGCATATATGCGCACGCTGGGGGGTGTATAGATGCGTATTTGCGTGAGTGTTTCAATGCACACCGACGAAAGAGGCAATTGGTTTAGTTTGATTCGTTTGGTCGAGCTAGGATCGGGTGAGGTGCTTCGGACGATTGCTAAAACGTATCGTCGTACCTTGTTCAAAGATGCCATGCACAAAGCACTAAACGAAGGACTATTTGAGGCCAAAGATTTTGTGGAGAACGGCCACGTTATGATCGAATCTTTGATATACGGTTATCCCGAGCTAGATATCGTCGGTGTTAAATATCTCGCGTGATTTTACGACCTACTTATGTGCGTGGTGGGTCGTATTTCATTTGCGCTTGAAAGGGGTGATGCAAACGGTTATTAAATACCGGATGTTTTGGGTTGATGGGCAATGGAACGCTGATGTCGCGTTGATTGATTCAAACGAAACCATTGACACGTTCACGCTGCAAGGTCTTTCGAACAAATTGAGTCCGGCACTAGAGGAAGCACAGATGCACGCAAAGTTACGAGCATGGCAAATGGGTTATCGCAGTTGCCGGCATGATGTGGACGTATGTGGGTTTGAGAGTTGTTACCTAGTACCTGAATTTTGGGAGAGTGGTGAATTTGATGATCAGACAAACTGTTATGCTGAATGATCGTGAAAAAATCGAAATCAAAGAGAATCGCAATCATACAATTGACTTTATGTTGTTACGCCGTAAAGGATTCAGATGGCGCGTCATTGATAGTATCCGGCTTGACGTTTCAGATGAGACGAAAGTCCGCGATGAAGCCGATGCAGCGTTACGTGAAAGCCAAATGATGCGGCAACGTATGCTCGATGATCCGGTATCGTTCATTGAGAAAATGCACGAGGTTGATGAATTGAGCGAACGCTTGGAACGTTTAAGCGAAAAGATGGAACAGGCGACTATTCGATTACGTAATCGGGTGGAAAGTGCAGTTGCAGAATTGGTTTTCCGTCATATCGAAAGGATGGTGATGTAGATGGGGATGGAAAAGGCGTTTGAATTGTCGGTTGCGATAAAGGCAATTGACTATTTTACACCGATATTCAAACAAGTCTCGGCAACAACATCGTTAGCACAGAAACAGATCGCGGATATGCAACGTGGTCTAAAGGCGCTAGGTACATCCGCAAGCGAGATCGATAAGATCACGCAGGCATTCGAAGATTTGGATCGACGTAATAAACTGTCCAAACTGATTCAGCAATCCAAAGATGCTGGGTTATCATTTCAACAACTACGCACCGCAATTCGTGGATTGGACGCGGCTGAAGAGCAACAAAAGAAACTAGATGCGCTTACTGCGTCATACGAAAAGTTTAAGAAAGTGGCGTTGGGTGGTGTAGCCGTTGCCGCTGCGGGAGTCGCCGTTGATTACGGGATGTTTAAGCTCGCAAAATCAGCCGGTGACGTGCAGATGGCACAGATTCAGTTGGGTGGAGTATATGGACTGGATCAGACCAGCGCCAAATTGAAAGAAATCGATAAGATGGCGCAGGACTTGTCGCAGACTACGCTTTTCGGAAAAACAGACTTATACAAAATCAATTTGGAACTAGCACACGCTGGTGTTCAGCTTGATGCGCTGAAGAAGATCGTACCGGAAGCAACGTACCTGGCCGAAGTTGAGGTGGGAATGGGTAAGTCGTCAAGCGCCGAGCAGACCGCATACAACTTCGCGCGTATGGCTGACGATGCCGGTATCAGTCAGAATATTCAGCGTATGCAGCAATTTGCGGATATGATGTATCGCGGTATCAATATCACACATGCTAATTCAGAGTCGATTGGGGAAGCGTTCAAGTATTCTATGCCAGTTGTAAAGAATCTCGGCTGGACAGAGCAGGATAACTTAATCGCAACGTTGATGGAGGCGCGTGCAGGGGTCGAAGGAAGCATGGCCGGTACGCATATCAAAGATTTTGCGGAGCGCATCAATCCATTCAAGTATATTGGCACCGCAACCGGATCGAAACAACTCGAAGCGATGGCTGATGCCGGTTTGATCAGTGGGATACACGGTCATAAGCTGAAATCGGGCAAAATGGAGATCACCGGTATTGATTACGCTGCGCTATTGAAGGACAAGAACAGTCTTCGATCTTATGGCGATATTGTTAATATCCTATCACAGAAGCACGATGAGTTCATCGCGAAAGGCGTACACACTAATTACGCATCGCAATTATCTAAAGATCAGCTGGAACACATTCAGGAACAGTCTAAATTGCTAACCGGTAAAACCTTATCCGGCGGTGAACTTGAATGGGCGGCGCTGATGAACAAGATATTCGGGGAGCAAGGGCAAGACTTCGCTATAATTAGCAGTCACAAGGATATGTACGAGCAATTGATGCAACAGATGAATATCCAGAAGTCGTTGCATGATCAAATTGGTGTGATACGTGACAGTTTTAACGGCCAATTACACATCGCGGGAAGTAACTTGCAAACCATTGGTCAGCAATTGGGCAAACCGCTCATGGAGTCGTTGGTTCCCGTACTGGTCAAAGTAAATACGTTGCTATCCAAGTTCATGGGATACCTTAACGATCACCCGAAAGCAACGAAATTTTTCTCGCTCGCAGCTGCAAGTGCGTTGACGTTTGGCGGTGCATTGATTTCACTTGCTGGTATCGTCGGTATGCTGTCGAAATCGCTTGAAGTATTGGGACTTAAAGGCGCAACCAAATTTCTCGGTCGTGGCATTGGTAAAGGCTCCGTAGGCCTGATCAAAGGCATCGGCAAGGGAATCAAAGGAACTGTATCGGGCGCCAAAAAAATAGCCAAACCAGCCGGCCTAATCGCCAAAGGCATGAGGATGGGATTAGCTGCTCCATTTGCGGCTGCTGGTAAGGGTGTAATGGCAGCGGGTAAATTTATCAGTAGTAAAGCGTTGCAAGGAATATCTAAACTGCCTGGATTGTTATCAAGAGCCGGTTCCGCGTTCCTAAGATTCGGTACTATCGCAATGCAAGCGGGTGGGCGCGTATTATTGGCGATTACGCAATTAGGTGCTGGTGTTGCTAAATTTGCGGCGCAATTAGCTGTGCAAGCAGTACGTATGGCGGCTAGTTGGTTAATCGCATTAGGGCCGGTGGGCTGGATTATTTTGGGAGTAATTGCTATCATCGCGTTGTTATGGGCAGCGTGGAAAACGAATTTCGGACATATACGAGAGCACGTTGCTCAATGGGTGCAGTGGATCAAACAAAAATTCAACGAGATGGTCGATTGGTTTAAATCGTTGCCAGATAAGATGGCTACTATCGGTCATAACATTGTTGAGGGCATTTGGAATGGTATTCAATCGATGTGGGGATGGTTGAAAAGTAAAATCAGTGCATGGATAGATGATGTTGTTCCTGCTCCGATTCGTAAAGCATTAGGCATTCAAAGTCCATCTCGGTTGATGCGTACTTACGGTCAATTTGTTGCGCAGGGGATGGCGTTGGGTATCAATGATCATGCGCATATGGTGAAAAGCGCATCCAATCAACTTGCGAACGCTGCTGTACCTGATACGTTTGATCGGTATGGTGGATTTGGTAGTGGAGGAGATACGTACATCACATTCCACATCAACGGTGCAAATCAAAGCCCTGACCAAATTGCTGATGCTGTGATGCGTCGTCTCGGCGTGAATACGCGTATGAATAACATGTCACGTCCAATTGGGCCGAACAGGTTGGTGTTTAATTAAAGGAGGTATTGTGTTGCACGGGTAAAACCTATACAACCGCGCACGTAACGGAGGAATCGCATTTCTCAATTCTATACCATTTGAACACGCCACTACCAGTGAAATGTCCGTGTGGTGTTTTTTGCCTGTGAACTGACGGCGAATACTCCGGTGTGGGTGCTCGCCGTTAATTATAATAATGCCGATTTGTATGTTGCGATGAGAAAATTGGCGTAATGTGCAACTTTCGTAATTAATCGTTTTCATCAATATTAACAATTTAAAAAATATACGATTCGATATATCTAAATGTTGCATCGGTCGCATATTTTAATCGACCAAGAAGTAAGCTCATAGAAATGTTTCATTTAGAGGTGATGATGAATCGATCTGTATTAAACGCTCTGTGGGCTTTTCTTCGCGAGGAAGAATTTGCGAAAAAGCGACAACAAGTGGAAAATATTTCTGTACCACGTTTTGATGGATTATAACACGTACAGAATGAAGAGTAATGATGATATAAAAATTTGACTAATATTATGTGCTAAATCTGAGGAATGGTGGAGATAGTATGAAAAAAACAAAAATTATCAACATTCTAGAACGGAGCGTTATTAATTTAAAATCGGGAGACAAAATTCATCTGGTAGTGGTGCAGAGCAGCAAACCCATTCCAACTCTTCTGAAGGAAGAATCCTTCATTACTAGAATCTTGAGACTGTTCAAATAGCCCTTTAGTGGGTTATTTTTTATTTGAAATCAATCTCATTTTTTGCTAATTTTGAAGTGTTACCTTTGAAAGGAGGTACAAGCTTGCTAGAGCAAATTAAAGAATATTGGAAAAAAGGATGGAAATGGTTTACCGGTATAGGTTCCAGTACTCTTTTTGGTATTATGTGGGCAAGGGCTCAGAACTCTTTAGCCACAATTAGTGACAATATTCAATCCTGGATCAGTTTACCTTTTGTATGGTGGGTTAAATTGGGGGGATTAGTTAAAAATCAACCATTGTTTCAATGGCTCTACATATTAGCAACTTTTCTTTTTTTACATATTATTTGTTATGGAATTTATTACGTATATCTTAAATATCTTAAACGGACAGGGAAAAAGAAACTAGTAACTCTCCTTTGTGAGCAAGAGATTGAAAAAATCATCAAAAAATTAGAGCGTAATCAAGACGAAGATATTCAAGATGATGTTTTCGAAATCTTGAAGAAGTTTGAAAAAGGTTTTTCAGAAATCTTCTCTATAGAAAACAAGCGCGATTTTCTTTGTGTTTGGGTTCGACCTAAAAAAGCCGATGAAGAAGGCGTGGATGGTTATACATGGGTTGGTATTTCTTTGGGTTACTCTGTTCCTGAGAACGTACTTGAAATCATTAATACTGGGGTTACAAAGCGAGGAAAAAATACTCATTATCTCACTGACCTAAAATCTTACGACACAGAAGCTAAAGAATTTGCGTTCATTCGAAACATAGGTGAGTTTAAGTTTGGTGTTGGAATCCTTTTTATGAAAGAGGGGTTCGTTAAACCAGATAAACAAAAGGAATTTGAAATTTCGACTTCTTTACTGCATTTGTTAGCAAATTTGGACAAAGTGCCAAATGCTTTGGTATAATAGGATAAACCCGAAGGAGGAGATTAATATGGCAGTAAAAATGTTAAGTAATCAGACCCTTCGAACAAAAAAAGGCAGAAAGTATACCAAAATTGTTGTGAGAAGTGACAAACCGGTCGTAGGTAGCCCCCGAAAGAAAGAAAAACTGAAAAAGCATGCATAATCGGCATCCTAATCTGGGTGTCTTTTTTTTTGAGATAAAAAGGGCTTTGATAGAGTTTATTCGACATTGTAAATAAAGTATAACTACTTTCAAGTATCGGATATTTCGTTTATGAATGGATTACGAAAAAAATGATTTTTTGTTGCTCCGATTCTATTTATCTTTTAATTAAACTTGCCGACGTTGCAATTACTTCATTACCAACGTCGTGTAGAAGAGTACGAATTTTAACTGCTAGGTTAAGTGAAATAGATAAGAAGGATGGGTTTGACTTTGAAAAACGGATGTTTTTTCACTTTCAGAAAGTCGGGTGGGATGTGAAGATAACCCCTAGATCAGGCGACCACGGTGCCGATATCGTTGGTCGAGAACCTAGTGGCGTTTGTGTTGTGATTCAGGCAGAACGATGGAATTATAAAGTAGGTGCAAGTTCGGTAGAAGAAGTTATTCGAGCACGAGAATATTACGGTGCAAAGCGAATGATTGTGATTACGAACAACTATTTAACACCCAAAGCCAAACGTATCGCAGAAAGTGCGTGCGTAAAGTTTTGGGAAAGGAACCGATTAATCGATGAATTGGCTATAGTAAATAAGCAGAGAAGCCGAGAATTAACTCCTATGCATAGCTGAGGATTACCATCCGTATTCTGTACATGCTAAATAATGAGCATTCAAGCAACGCTCAAACCGCCTCTGCAACGGCATACTGTGGCGGTATTTCTTCTTCTTCAACCAATTGTTCAATATCCGTGTTTATTTAACTTCTCTAATACACTCCACCGATTCATTCTTAGCATTCACTGCCATTTCGAAACTGGGTAGAATCTACCCGATAATTCCATTGTTTGATATACTGAATGTTACATCAAACTAGTAAGGTAGGGGCGCAAATGTCACTAACTTCGATGTTAAATAATAATCAAACTGTAATAAAATTGTTTAGCGTCATCCCAAATATAAAACATCTGTTTAAATCGCTAGATGGCAAAGAAGCGTTCCCTAAATATATCAGACCATTAGTTAAACCTGTTCCTGGTTACGATTGGACTGTCGTGGGGACGGCATACGACTTTTGGTTCCGAGCTTATATACAGCGATTGAATGGATTATTCATTGAACATGAACTTAGCTCAATAATTGAATCCGGACTCTTAGGCTTGGAAGGGCAAATTGTACCTTTGGTGATGACTGGAAAGTACGAAGAGAAGCGTATCGAAGAAATTGAATTATTGAAACAAGAGGTCAATGAAATTTGGAAAACGAGAAGTGATTATATAAATGGTGAAAACATTCCTGAGAGAGAGTTGGTTAGAGGTTCTATTATATTAGCTTATTGTGAGCATTATTATCGATCGGGAAAAATAAGGGACGAAAATTATTTACATGTAAAAGAAGAAGATGTCGAGGATTTACTAAATATAATCACGTATACTGAAAAAATTCCTCATTATTTTACAACTAAAAAGTCAATAATACTGAATCCTATATTCAAAAAATATAGCCGCGAAATTGGGGGAGCAGATGCCGATTTCATCATAGGTAATACGATATTCGACATTAAAACATCAAAATATTATGATTACAAAGAGAACGAGATATGGCAGCTTATCGGGTATTACTTATTATCTGAGTACGACGATGATTTTCCGGTAGAAATTAAACAGATCGCCTTGTTTTATGCTCGATTCAACAAGATTGTATACGCTAAAATTGAGGACATTAAGCAAATATTCAATTTAGACTTGTTCTCGCAATATTTCCGTGATTTGATAGCATATAAAGATGAAAAGGATATATTGAAGTTGGATGAACAAGAATTGAGCGACAGGTTTCGAGTATAGAGGTGTACATATGAAAGATCCACCAAGTGCAATAATTTTAACAATACGCCACACTCATATGTTGAAATCTTATCTTCTTCAATCAACGGCAATGTAATCTCGTCAATATATTTAAGAAAATGTTGTTTTCGCCGTTTTTTCGTTGCGTCAATTTTTACCGCAAATTCACCAGGTTTCAAGTAGATATGTGGTCGATATTCACGTTCACCGATCAGTTCGCCAGTTTCTATATCTATTTGTTGACGAAACTCTCCACGCGAATCCACACCATACAAATATCCATTTTCATAATACACACATTTTCAATTATTTCATCCCGTTTCACGTAAAAAATAATGCTGAAAAGGCAAGGTAGGGATGACACCTTGCCCGTTCGGTTGCGCTTACCTATTCAGCATCGAGACGATAACCATCTCGTGGGTGGACTGGATAATTCCAATCCACGGCACCAAATGGTTATATGTAAATTGGTATATTGTTGTGCGTATAAGGAATAATGAGAATATAACAATCATTTCAAAAGGGAGGGGATAACATGAAACTGGGAACAGAATTAACCGCGAACGACGATTTTCGTTTCGTCACCTCATGTCGATTACCTGTCGCTGTCGTAGATTCCAGCACAAGACAAATTATCGATGTCGGTGAAATGGAGCAAAATGGCGATTTAACGTTCGTCGTCAATGGTAAAACGTATAGTCGCGATAGGCGAATCCACCGCGTTTACTTTTATCCCGAAGCCGCCTATTAACGGGCGGTTATTTATTTGCGCGAGTGTTTGGGTGGATCGGCACACTTGCAAAGACTTTGACTTCAACCGCACCATATCCAGTGCGTGAATTTGCCTGTGACCTGACAAGCGACGTAATTATGCATCGCCAGCCGTAGCCGCCTGTCATTTACCAAAAAGATAATTAGCCGATATGGAATTAGGTGAAATAGAGTGTGTTTTATTAATCTACTAAAATGTAATATAATTTAATAAAGTATATACAAGGGAGATGATTGTTACAATGTTAATCCCTGTAGAAGACACTTTCTATCATGTTGCTGTAGTAAATGATACTACTGATGGTAAATACACCATAGAATTACGCCCTCATAGCGGAGCGGGAGGAGGAGGCCCTGTTGTGTCTTTCGATTCCTATAAATTGGCAATAGAGAAAGCAGAATACTTCGCTAAGACATGTTCACTTGCTTATAGACACGGTTTTCAATACAATGCTAGCAAAGGTCAATTTATCTACGGAAAAGATTCAAATAGATGTATCCATGTTGCAATGGCGATCGATCCCGAATATCATTCTGATTTTCTAGCGATGTTAAAAGCGAAACAATGATGTGGTTTAATAATCAGAAAACCCACCGCGTAAGGTTGGCCGCCTGCTCGGTGGGTTATTGGTTTAAGGATTTCTTTTGAAATATATCGACTATATCAATCATATCTCCCTAAATATTATGTGGGAGCTTAACTCGATTTTATCGGTTTTTTATTTTATGTTTTGGGCTGTTCCCGTCTTTGTTTTAGGATCCCAAATGACATTAGCTCCAAGTGCTTCGGCTATAGATCGTAAAGGAACCAGTCCAGTGTCCTCCCGTCTATGATGACAGGGGGTCGAACAAACTCAAGACTCTTTCCGTTCAATATTACATTGATTTGCGCATCTGCATAACCAACACCAGCATTTAAAACCCCTATACATATCATGCTGGCCATAGTCAAACCAAGTGGCGTAACTCTCATAATATCACTCCTATTCAGAGAAATTACCCCATGTAACCATTATATTGAAATGTATGTAATTTTTCACTATAAAAATCAACTAAAACTCCCCACCATTAAGGGGAGTTGGTATTACATCCGCTCAAGAGAACCGTCCTTATTCATCCGAAGGCACGTTGTTTCATCACTATCTACACCGAAAACTTTTAGTTTGCAAAGGAAATTGAGTTGGATCGTTCATTGGTAGTGAGTATTGAATGTGACATTACTGAGAAAGCGAAACACATAATTGGTGAAAATGTAATTGCCAAAGCGGTTCAACATGTAGCTACCAGACATTTCAAGCTTGACGACGAAGAAAGTGTAGAAGAAACCATAAAATTTTTAAAAACAGCGGCATCTCTTTATATTGTCGATGAGTTGAAGTTAAATGAAGATCATATCAATCTTGATCCTGTAGGCAAACTATCACGTTTACAAGTGGTAACGTTGTTAATTTCAATTGTGGTGAATGGGGATCAATCCGGCGTGTGAAAGGAGAAAAGTCGAACGAATTATAAAAAGGAGGTACAAAATTGAAGAAGGATTGGGAAGTGAAACTATTACTGTCGATATTTTTAGGCCCAGTTCATGTAATCGTATCTTTACTAATATTCGGATATAAAAATGTGTTTCTTTTCGTGTCAGGTGTCATATTGAGTATTATATTTTTTGCAGTGTTATGGGCGTTAGCTGCTAAGAAAAGGAGGTGATTAACCATCGTACCCAACTAGAGGAGTTATGACTCAGCCGCTATTTTACGACGAATCACACGACTACATATTAATCGATGTAGTCGAACAAGTTGACGTGTTGGCTGAGATTTGGATCGGGTATATGCCATGTCGTATATCATCGAACGTGGTGAATAGTATGCGTTGGATTCGATTTATGTGCTCATCGTGGAGCAGGGCGAAATGTTCAGGTTGGAGTAAGTACAAGTTGGAGGTTAGGAAATGTCAGCGGATATTGAAGTGATGAAGAAAATAGTACAAACGTTTCATGATGCAATTATAAAAGCTAAACCTGATCTTCGATTCCCGTATAACGATTTCCCTTTTGGTTGTTGTCAGGACACATCTTGGATATTACAAAGGTATCTTATAGAGTTGGGGTATAAAAATTTGGAGGTTGTTGGTGGAACTGATTGCAGCTCTCTCATACATCAAAGTCATGCTTGGTTGGAGTGGAAAAAAAGTATCATTATTGATTTAACGTATTATCAGTTTGGAGGTGTTGAGAAAATTTTTGTAACTGAAGATAGGTCATCACACAATCGGTTCGACAGAGAGACTTATAGATACGAAAAACCATATTGGGAGGTATATAAAGATACTAGAACGATGTATGAACTTGATTTGTACTACGACATTGTTACGAAGAATATTGAACACTCTCATAAATGATTGTGCCCCAACAACCGAAATCGTCGGGGCAGGAGAGGTTGAATGAAGATCAGCCGCATAATAACAATTTGACCAATTTCACGGGACACATGATTGGAGGCCACCACCAATGACCGAATATGAACGCGATAAGTTACTGCGTGAACTGGACAATGCGCAATCACTAATCACTCGATGATGTGAAACGTGTCGTACGTCGCTGCTACTATCGTTGCCGACTGAAACAATTGTCGAGAAGCGTGCGCGTGAAAATGCTTCGAACGCAAACTCTGGAATGCTTCTTATTACTCATCAATCCTTCTTCCGTCTACGCCGCTTAGGTTTCTCTAGGGCAGCATGAGACGGATCAACAGCCGTTCCTACATCAGTCCCCGTTGCTTCAATCGCTTTTTCTGACGTATCTGCTTGTGATTTCATTCGTTCAATACTTCTTTTTAACGAATCCATGAGATCAATTACATTGTTAGCTCGTGGAGAGACTGGCGACTCGATTTCGACATTCTCTATTTTAGCGTTAATGAGTTCCTTTAAAGCTTCCTGATAGTTACTCTTATAGTCGTTTCGAAAGGCTCCGCTGATCTGCTCAATCAATGTTTTAGCCATCTCAAGTTCCTCTTCATTGACCGCAATATGATCGATCTCCGTGATCCCCGGTACTCCTTCTACTTTCCTAACCTCATCCGGGTAATGAATCATATTCAACACAAGTCCCCGGTTGTGTAATCGAACCACTGCCAAATGCTCACTTGTACGGAATGCTACCTTGGCGACTGCTACCTTGCCAGTAGCCGCCATCGCATCATGAAGTAGCTTGTATGGTTTGGCTCCAAACTCGCCAGGCCCGATATAGTACGCTTTTTCGAAGTATATCGGATCAATGTCATCTTTATTGGTGAAATGTAGGATCTCAATCGTGCGCAAGGTTGGTAAAGGCAATTTTTCTAAATCATCGTCCGTAAGAACGACGTAGTTCCCTGGTGCATATTCATATCCGCGTATGATTTCATTGTTGGCGATTTCACGGTTACACACTGGACACCACTTTTTATACTGGATCGGACTACGGCATTCTTCGTGAAGGCTACGGAAACTGGTGGAGTGATCTTCTGTAGCCTTATACAAATTAACCGGAATATTGACTAAACCAAAGCTGATACTTCCTTTCCACATCGACCTCATAACCATCCCCCATTTCTTATCCATAAAATTCCCCAAATACGTTGTAGAAAATCATAGGAATGGTTGATTCCATTCATCCCCTATAGAATCCACATTCTCTACATGCGAAAATACACAAGCGAGGTGTGTGCTTGTGCTTTTTCAACCGATAAAACCGATGTTAGCCTCCATGCAGAAGACATTTGATCTAAGAAACCCTGAATATATCTACGAACTCAAAGCAGATGGATGGAGATGTCTTCTACATAAACAAGGACGGAAGATCGAAGTCTTCACCCGACATGGGAACCGGATTACAGAAAAATTTCCGGAATTTCAAGCAGCTGCAGATGCCATTCAAGTAACAGAAGCAATCATCGACTGTGAAGGCGTGTGTTACCGGGACAGACGAACGATATTTGATGATTTTAATACTCGTGGCCGTTTGAGCGATCCAGCGAAGATCACTGAAGCAAGCAGGCGAATGCCGGCAACATTAATCGCCTTTGATGTCCTTTATACGGATGGAAAGGAACATATAAATCAGGATCTTGTTACTCGAAAGCAAATCCTTCAAGAAATCATTGAGCCGAATGATGTCATAACGCCAACGTTATTCGTCGACGAACTTGGCGATTGGCTCCTGGAATGGTCGAAGCAAAATCACTGGGAGGGTATTGTAGCCAAGCATAAACGATCCAAGTACGCATTGGATACACGAAGTTCCGATTGGATCAAAATAAAAAACTTCCGGAGTATAGACGTTGTAATTTTAGGATATCGTCTGAAGCCCCGATTTGGTCTGCTTGTTGGCCTTCATTTTCCAACTGTATCTTATAAACCCGTAGCTACTGTAGAGTTGGGCTTCAATCAGGTAGAGAAACAAGCGTTTCTCGAAGTGGCCAAACAGATACACACGTACCGAGACAGAAGAGGGGTACAATGGGTAGAGCCTCTGTTGTGTTGCGAAATTCAGTATTTGGATCGAACAGAGAAACACAATTTACGGATCACATCTTTTAAAAGGTTTCTCCCTCACAAGAACCCGGAAGAGTGTAAATGGGTATCTTAAACGGTATTTCCCCCTTTGATGTTTAAAAGCCCATATCTATTTCTAAGATATGGGCTGGATCTATTAGTTTATTTGTTGTAGGAGGGATCTACCTTTTTTCAGCCAACCGAATATAGCAATCCTTTCTTCCTTCTTCCTCTTTTCTAACGTATTCAAAGAGTCCCTCTTGATGAAGTTTTCAGAAGCAGTATTCAGAGTATCTCAAGAAAACACAGTGCCTAAACCAACGAAAGAACAATTATATGGAAAACTGTATAGCAAAATTGAGGTGATATAGTATCACGTACAGTCGAACTAATTTGCGCGTGGTTTTCTTTTATGATAAAATGAGAACAAATGTTCGTATTAGGTGATGAAGGATGCGACCGATGTCTTTGATTCGACAATTGTTGATTCGCGAATTGATGCTCAAACACATCGAACGTGAATTACAATCATCGCAATCATGGACAAAGGGTGTATTTGAATCGCTGCAAAAGAGAGTATCGGATGAGTTGATACAAGTGAGACGGCAAATGCACCGTAGCGGCACATTTATTATGGAAAAACAATGGAAGAAGCAGGATGTGTTTATACAATTCAAATGGAACAATAAAGTATTTGAAGTGCCGTACACGTTGCCAATGTTAGAAGCGGAGGCATTAGGACGATTGGAACATATGTTGGATTAAAAAACCTCCCTGAGAAGTGAGGGAGGAATGTTTATCTTATCCTGTATATCTCCAATCTTTGGATACAGGCCAGAAACCATGTTCTTCATTATAATAGAAAATTTGCCAGTGATCCGATACATCTATAAATTTTGCCACCTGTTCGTATTGCGCACGATTGTAATTAACAACTGTAGTGCCGCATTTGTGATGAAAAATATGATAAAATCCTCCTGCACTTTCTCCAGCGTCTTCGGTGTCACGGACTTGATAAGATCGGACAATATGAACACTAGGATAATCCCAGAAACCAGTGATTTGAACACTTGTTTCACCCAAGAAAATATCTCTTTCGGGATCGATATCTTTGCCAATAACGTTGATTATGTCACTCATTTCGATATCACCCTTTCCTATAGGGAATTTTCACTTAATCTTATGTGTGACGTGGAACGCATAATTCCGATTTTCATAAATAAAACCCCGATCCGCGATGATCGAGGCTTATCGTAGGGACGAACAGGTTGGTGTTTAATTAACACGACGTAAAATGACCTGCTATTTTTGACGCGTTATCGTGCGAGAGTATAAAACCTGCACAAGTCCACTCCTGTGATTAATTAGTTTTTGTGCTGATTGTTTCATTGTTTAATTAACGCCCCAATTTGAAAATATTTCAATGGAATCGTCTTTTAGCGTTACCTGCTTAATAAAAGTGCGAACGATTTGTTGTTTAAGTTCGACTGTCAATACATTTTTATTTATAATTTCGTTATAAATTTCTATACTTTCTTTCAATTCATTCAGTCCGTCCGATTTTAGGGACATGTTTTTCAATATGTTGGATACAAACCCCATTTCATCTTTCAGCGATTTTATATCAGCGTCTAATTTTTTCATCGTGACATCCATTTCTTCTTCCGTAATCCATCCCTTACGAAAAGCTAAAATGTTACGTTGCCTTTCGTCCTCTTTTTCTCTGAGAACGGAATCGAGTTTGTACATTCTATCTTTAAGTTTTTTAATTTCTTCCGGATCATCTTGTTGTTTCATGATCGATTCGATCAATTGATTCGGGTTCTGCAATTTTCCCAATAACCAATACCATATAACATGATCAATAATGTCGCTCCGCCAATTCCTGCCTCTGCACGGTTGTTTAACTGGCAATCCCGTATAAACTTCCCACCCATAAACCTTTTTGTTTGTACACGCATAATATCTGTAATGGTGTGTCTTTGTTTTTGAATGGCCACCATATGCAACATTTCCCCCGCATCGACCGCATTTCAGCAATCCCTTTAGTAGGTAATTTTGTGTCGGACGACCTCCGTTACCGTATATAACATCGTGTTCGTCTAATTTCTCTTGTATTTTTATCCATGTGACCTCATCGATATATTTGGGAACAGGAACAATCATCCACTCATCTTCAGCCTTTTTAACTTGCTTTCTCTCGCCGTTTTTTTGTTGCACCTCGGTTTTTCCATAATAGAACTTGCCCATATACACGGGATTTCTAAGTATTCGATAAATCGTGGTAGCATACCATGCCTTCCCTTTTGGCGGTTTGTATCCTTCTTTGGCTAGCTCACGTGCGATACCGGATAAAGTCATCGGCGTTCTATCTTTCCCGTTTAAGAACCAATCCACTATGGTCAAATAACATTCTTTTTCATCGACGTTTTCGATCAACGTATCATTTTCTTTATCGAAGTCATACCCGAAAATATAAGCTAATCCAGGGATCTCTCCTCGTTTAACTTTTTGTCTGCGACCTCTCCTGGAGTTGGCAAGTATTTTGGATTTATTGTACTGAGCTATAGCCAATTGGATGTTATACATCAACATGGATTCTGGATTGTCGGGATCAAAGTTCATTTCGACATATTCAATGTCCGTTCCATATGACCAAATCTTGTACATCACACTTGTACCTTGATAAGACGAACGACTGAAACGATCAGGGTGTAAGCAAATAAACTTGCCGCCATTGGCAACACCATATTCAAGTAACTGCAAAGCAAAATTCAAAGCAGGTCGATTCGGGTCATCGCCCGATTTGCCTGCTTCAACAATCGCCAATATTTCATCATCTTTATATCCGTTCTTTTTAGCCAGTTCGTAACATTTCTCAACTTGCGACTCCAAAGAATACCCACGTTCCGCTTGATCTGTTGTTGATACACGAGCATAAATAACAACTCTTATAGATTCCGTAAGATGTTCAATTTCATTGTTTGTTAATACCGGAGGTTCTTTGTCTTTTATCACGAAAATTCTTATTTTGTTGCTAATAGGCGTACTCAACATATATTCATTCACTCCGACGATTGATAAGTTTCTGTGTTGATTTTTCCATCCTTGCTACGACTTTTCAACATCTTTCCGTACGCAATCACTCGTCTGAACCAATCGTGTACTTCTTTTGAGTTAAGGAGATCGTCAAGCGTTCTTCCGCAACCTGTATCGGGTATTTCAATGATTTTATACACCGGATTCTTCCGTTTACGCACCATCCTTCAACCTTCCTATGCGAATTGTGCAAGCTTGAATTTATCATAATGAATTTAGTTTTAATAATATTCTAACTTTTACCCCCGCTTACGTAAAGTGCCTATTGCGATGTGTTGATTATAATTTGGCGTTGGCTTAAGTTTCCATTATTAAAAGGCGTTCATAACGAGAGCCTCTAATATTGTTTCGATTGATACACGACGCATCGATATTGGAGTGATAAAGATTTAAAATATTGACATCCCTTGTCCAGTTGGTTATATTTTACTCAAAGACAAGTATACCAACCAATTCTTTAATTTGAACCCAATGAAATAAGGAAGAATTAGGGATATATCAGAAATTGGTAAAACCCGAAATCCCTTGTTACGCTTGGATTCCGTATTTGGTTACACGGTAAACATCGGCAAGAGCAAACCTACTAATTCGGAATTTATTGCCATGGTGGCGGATAAGTTGAGGATCGAGGCGAAGATTTCGTGAGGCACGCCAGTGCAAGGCTTTCAGAGCGGAATACAGCACAGGATCTGGCGGATGGATTTGGCGATGATATGTTAGACCTCAACCTTCCATCCTCTTCATATCACATCAGAGACACGCTTTACATGCGTGTCTCTCAGACTGCAGACAAACTCCCTTTGCTGCTGTAGCAACGAGGGAGTTTGTTATTATTTCACACCTATGTACAATAAAAAAAGCGCAGTCGTGATGACCGCGCGGCAGGGGGTTTAATGAAACACGTTGCTCTGAATGCAATGGGGTAAGGGTGATATGTGTAGATACATTGTACAAAACAAATACGGAATAAATGTGTAATTCGATTTACCAAAATATACAAAACACTCAAGCGTGTGGTCAATGTGTGTTGGAAAAATCTGTTTCGCACACATGAGACTGTGATGGAAAAGACGAGGCTTTTGTGCACAAACTATTACCGATTGCGACCCATGGTGCCAAGTAAATGAGTCCATTTCTTTACATGACGTTAACGTAAATTCTATTTTTAGTTGATACAATTAAATCGCATGCCGGTAGTGCGGGTAAGCACAACACAGCCCACACCCTTAACAACCGCTCATCACGAGCGGTTAATTTTTTAGGTTATATATTGGCGAGCGCATACGCAAGAAACGATTCGATCAGTCTTTCAATGAATCATAAAAATCGCTCGTTCCACCATGTAACGATCCAACTGATAAGTGCTATGCAGAAAATAGACATGGGAATGATCCACGTATGTTGTGTTGCAGTAGTATCAATACATGCAAGTAGACTTTGCACCAATTATGCTCCTTTCATTAAATTACTGTCTTCCTCAATGAAAAGACGCAGTCGTCAAACGACCACGCCTCATGAAAGGGGGACATAGTTGAGAAGAAAGGAGAGATTTCATCACAATCATTGTAAATGATAAATACGGAACAATTGTGAAATGCTAACCCAAATGTTACTGCTATTTATTAGAAAGCTTGTAAAAGTAAGTGTGTAGATTTATCGCACCTGACCCGCTCCATCGTTTGCACGAGAATAACGGGTGATGGACAATCCGATGAAAAAGACGCAGTCGTGATGACTACGCCTTAATGAGGAGTCAGTGGTAGTATTATACCTTACAACTGTGGAATAAATGTGGAATTCGATTTCCTCTATCGCGCGGAATGCCGCCGTAAAATTGTTCGAAAATAATTCTATGCATAATTTTTGCCTGTTGCTCCCCAGAATATCTATGTTGACTGAAGTGTAATGTGTGATATATTACATATTAAAAATAGCAACTTGCTTAGTTATCGAGGAGGTGCGTTTTTTGACTCTACCTGAGTCTACTAATAAATTGCAACGCACTTTTATCCGTGAGGAAGTTTATCATACACTTCAAGATTGGATTGTAACAGGCAAACTTGAACCTGGTGAACATTTGCGCGACAAGGAACTGGCTGAGATCCTAGGCGTAAGCCGTACACCCATACGAGAAGCTTTACTGCGGTTGGAAGATGAGGGTCTCGTTCAAACCAAGCCTAATAGATGGACCCAGGTTGCCCCGATCAACCTTGAAGAGGCTCGAAACATTTATCCTATTGTGTGGTCACTTGAGCGTTTAGCCTTGACAACTGCATTTGACCGGACGTCGAATCAGGATATAGAAAAAATGGAACTTGCTAATCATTGTTTGAAACAGGCCATGGCCGCAGGTGATCATATGGCAGCACTTAAATCTGACAACGACTTCCATAGTGTATACATAAATCTTGCTAACAATGATGAATTAAATAAATTGCTTTCGGGTCTTAAGGTAAAGCTTCGTCGAATTGAGCTTTATTACTTTGATCGAATGAAAGATGCAGGAGTGTCGTGTGCTGAACACGACCAAATCATAAATTCATTAAAACAGCGTGACTTGAAAGGTGCATTGGACGCGATTGAGTCGAACTGGAAAAACAGTTTGGCACGCATTCAGCTTCAAGCGATATAGAGAAACAAGAATGTTGGGGAGGGAATGATTTGCATCTGTTTTTTCGTGACCGGATGAAAGGAATCGCCATGGTGTTGGTAGGAGCTTCCCTATGGGGGATTTCGGGAACCGTTGCTCAAGCGCTGTTTCATCGGGAAGGGATTCATGCCGATTGGTTGGTCACTGTCCGCTTGCTTTGTTCGGGACTGGTTTTGCTCATCTGGGCAAGTTTGAATAAGCAGAAAATCTGGGCGGTTTGGCGGAGTTTGCGGGATGCGGGGCAAATTCTTTGCTTTGGACTGATCGGCCTGTTAGGAGTGCAATACACGTATTTTATTTCGATCGAGGCGGGAAACGCCACAACTGCGACACTGCTTCAGTATTTGGGACCGGCTTTTATCACTTTGTATGTGGCTTTAAGGCTTAAGAGATGGCCACAAAGAAAAGATGTTGCCGCGCTGGCTTTAGCCTTGTTGGGCACTTTTTTGCTCGTGACCAACGGTTCATTGAAAGGATTGACCGTGCCTGTTCCCGCGGTGGTTTGGGGATTGTTGTCTGCGTTGACGGCCGCCTTTTACACCGTTTACCCGTCGGAAATGATTCGCCGTTGGGGATCAATGACCACTATAGGATGGGGAATGTTGATCGGCGGTTTGGGAATGGGACTGTTCAGTCCTCCGTGGACGATTCGAGATGCTCATCTATCCGTACATTCTTTGCTGTTGGTTGCTTTTGTCGTGCTGTTTGGAACGTTAATTTCCTTTTATTTGTATATCGACAGTTTACGTTATTTATCCCCGGCAGAAGTGGGAGTGTTAGGAAGCGCCGAGCCGTTGTCTGCGGCAGTGATGTCGGTCATCTGGCTGCATCATGTACCTGGTTTGTTCGAAATGATCGGGGGCATCAGCATCATGGCTACGGTGGCGATCCTATCATCCAAAAAGAACGAAAGAAAAGTGATAACCGTCACTCAAAAAGGAATTTAGGAATAAAAAGTTACACAGTTTCAGGATACTCTGTTCACGATTTTGTCGGGAGCCAAATAGGCTCCTTTTTTATATAATAGATTTGCTATCTTAAATAAAAATTAACGCAAAGGAGATTGTTTTATGAGTCCGGAAGTTGTACTTTGGATCCTTTTAACGGCTTTTACTGTTTTTCCGCTTTTTATCTTACTTTTAGCAACACCGCGTAATCAGTAGTTCATGGGTTCCTATGAACATTCCATCCTTGGGGTAGAACGAAACTAGAGTCGCCTGACTGATTGCTAAGAGGAATGTCTCTGGACAGTCACTGAGTTAAACCGTCACTCAAAAAGAGAGCTTCTTTTTTCAATGGGAAAAAAGAAGCTCTCAGTCTCTTTGCTAAACGATTCTGTGGGTAGTTGAAACGGTATCCAATCCTGATGCTTGAAGTGCATGTTCCCAACTGGGAAAATAGTACAATGCGTTCCTCATGAGGTCAGGGTGTGACTGCTTTACTTTTTTCTTGCTCAGGGATTCCCCATTTTCATGCAGTTTTCGAATCTGTGAGATCACCGCATCTTGATTCATATTTGCTTCCACAAGCCATCACTCCCATACTCAAGTTTACTCTTATTGTTTCATTGGTACGGGAAAGGTAAACCAGATCAATGGAAATTTACAAAAGTGAAGATATGAAAGAAAATCCTTCATCCCTGCTATTCCAATATTTTTGTAATGAAACTTCCCTGTCCCTCTTTTATACTGAATACAAAGGGGGAAAGCTCATGTTTAAAAGAACCGCGAAGAAAACGGCAGCTTTTTTGCTCGCTGCATCTTTATTAGGAGTGGGGGTTGCAGCGCCGAGTTACGCAGCTACGTCAACGACATTCAATACGTACTGCAAGACGGAAACATTTACCTTTACCAATTGGAATGATTTCAACAATTGGCTGCAACAATTCTTCCAAAAGGAACAATCATGGAAACAGATTTCTGTACAGAAACCTGTCACACAACCTTCACAGATTCCTGTACAGAAACCTGTAACGAAGCCGGCTCCGGCGCAAACAGCGCCGTCCAAACCAGTTCCACAAAAATCGACTGCGAACTCTTCCGTTCCGGCAGAAGTGCAGCAAGTGGTAAATTTGGTTAACCAGGAACGGCAAAAAGCGGGACTCCAGCCATTGAAAATCAATCTGTCTCTCGATAACATGGCTCAAGTGAAAGCGGAAGACATGAGAGACCATCATTATTTCGATCATAATTCGCCGACATACGGCAGTCCATTCGACATGATGACCAAATTCGGCATCCATTACTCGTATGCAGGTGAAAACATTGCCGCAGGGCAGCCTGATGCGGCTACCGTTATGAAGGATTGGATGAACAGTCCCGGTCATCGTGCGAACATTCTCAATCCGAACTACACTGAAATTGGTATTGGAGTAGCACATGGCGGATCCTACGGTACCTATTGGGTACAGGAATTTGTTCGCCCGTAAAACGAACGAATGATCATGATCGACTCGTGCAGGTATTACACTTGCACGAGTCTTCGTCTTCTCTACTAAAACAGCCGTTTCACTGCTGAAATGCGCTTGTACCATTCGGAGCCGGGTTTAAGCGGCAAATATGTACATGTTCCGGTTCCGCCGCCGACTTGTAACATCCGCCCGTCTCCCATATAGATACCCGAATGCCCTCCATTTTTAAAAATGACTAAATCGCCGGGTTGCATATCTTTTACAGGTACAGTCACTCCGACGGAAGAATACTGCTCTCGACCTGAGGTAGGTAAAATATACCCCAAAGCATGATGGTATACATACGCTACGTAGTTCGAAGCATCGAACCCCGCCTGTCCACGTTCCTGATTATGGCCCCATATATACTTGACTCCCAACTTCGCTTCACCGACTTTCCGTAAGGCTTCCAGTTTTTGCTGCCTACTCGCGTTGGGAGGGGCTATCGTGGTGAAATGCTTATCCATTTTAACGCCGGGGGGCGGAACGGGAGTATTCGTAACTCTCGCTTCTTTCACGGGCAGCTGTGGTCTTTTTGTCTCACTATCCGTGATTTGAACGGTTAACGCTTCTTGGTCACCTTTTAATACACGTATTCTGTCGACTTTTTTCTCTGGGTGAACATACGTCACATAATCCCGAATCGCCTCGATGTTGTTGATGTCGAGAAGAGATTCATCTTTCACATTGCGAAGATCCGATTCCGCGATCGAACGTGTATGAATAATCACCTCGTTTCCGAGACGATGATAATCCGCTTTTTTCACTTGAAGGATGTGAGGCGATTGATTTTTTGCTTGCTTTTGCATCCCTGTAGACTGGCAGCCGACCAGCATCAACAGGCACATGAAGATGGGCAAAACTTTCCGCATGGTATCCCTCCTGATGATTGAGAAACATCGATTATAGGATTCTCTTATCGCATGGAGGGTAAACAGAAAGATACTGGATGTGGAGTGACGCGATCCATTCTTTTTGAAACAAGAAAGGTATTGCATAAAGTTGAATGTTTGTGCTATAAAATATATGGTTGATCCTAGAAGTGTTCATTTGAAACCGCTTTATTCGATCGAGAAGATCGAGCAGAGTAGATCACAATATATAACAGTTTGTGCGATCCTTACGTGTTACTGATTCGATCAGGCATGAGTTAAGGAAACGGATTGAATACTAATTGTATTCGATTCTGTTTTCTTTCACTCATGCCTGTTTCATTTTTCTTCATAATTATAAAATCCTTACTCGAACGAAAGGAGATCTTAAAGTGTTCAAACGAATGTTTGGTGTTTTGCAACAAGTGGGTAAGGCTTTAATGTTACCCGTTGCACTTTTGCCGGCTGCAGGTATTTTGCTTGCATTCGGTAACGCATTTCAAAATCCGGCGCTAACCTCACGGATTCCTGCGCTTAACGGGCATGTATTTCAAAGAGTGGCCCAAGTGATGCAAGATGCCGGAGGCATTATATTCAGCAACCTTTCTTTGCTCTTCGCGGTCGGTGTCGCGGTGGGTTTATCAGGAGGAGAAGGGGTCGCTGGTCTTGCCGCAATTATCGGTTACTTAATCATGAACCAGGTGATGGGCGATATCCTTCATGTGACTCCCGATATGGTTGCCCATAATAAGGCGTATGCATCGGTATTGGGGATCCCAACCCTTCAAACCGGGGTTTTCGGAGGTATCATTGTAGGGATTCTGGCTTCTTATATGTATAAAAAGTTTTATAACATTCAATTGCCTCAGTTCTTGGGATTCTTTGCCGGTAAACGGTTCGTTCCTATCGTAACGGCTGCTTCCTCCCTGGTATTGGGAATCATTATGATTTTTATTTGGCCGCCGATTCAAACGGGTTTGAATGCATTCTCTCATTTTATGCTCGTGAAAAACCCGGTTTTAGCTACTTTTATCTTTGGATTGGTAGAACGTTCCTTGATTCCGTTTGGGTTGCACCATATCTTTTACGCACCGTTCTGGTTTGAGTTTGGAGATTACGTGAATAAAGCGGGACAAGTCGTGCATGGAGACCAAAACATCTTCTTTGCCCAATTAAAAGATAATGTACCGTTTACTGCTGGTTCCTTTATGACGGGGAAATTCCCATTCATGATGTTTGGTCTTCCTGCTGCCGCACTTGCGATGTATCATGAAGCAAAACCGGAAAAGAAAAAGTTGGTTGCGGGCATCTTGGGCTCCGCTGCGTTGACCTCCTTCTTGACGGGGATCACGGAACCGATTGAGTTTTCATTCTTATTCGTAGCCCCCGTGTTGTTTGCGATTCACGCGGTTTTTGCCGGGCTTTCATTCATGATCATGCAACTTTTGAATATCAAAATCGGTATGACATTCTCGGGAGGCGTCATTGATTTCATTTTGTTCGGTGTTCTGCCTAACAGAACGCATTGGTGGCTCGTGATTCCGGTCGGTCTCGCGTTCGCGGTGATCTATTATTTCGGGTTCCGCTTTGCGATTCGTAAGTGGGATCTAAAGACTCCCGGCCGTGAAGACGATGATGTGCAAGTCGAGACCAAGGAAAACGCGAATGAGCTGGCGGTTGGCGTCTTGGCAGGGCTTGGCGGCAAGGAAAACATTAAACACTTAGACGCATGTATTACGCGTTTGCGAGTATCGGTACACGACATTAAAAAAGTGGACAAGGAAGCTTTGAAGCGTTTAGGAGCAGCGGGCGTGCTTGAAGTCGGTGACAATATCCAGGCGATCTTTGGTCCGAAGTCGGATCAGTTGAAAGAACAAATCAAGCAAGTGATCGCCGGCAAAACAACGGGAACAGCAGCTCGCGAGGTTGCCGCGGCTTCAGTACCTGTAAGAAAAGAGACCAGCCAAACGGTTGAGGGGGAAGATAAGTTTGTGTCGCCGCTGGCAGGTACGATCGTCGATTTGAAAGACGTTCCGGACGAAGTGTTTTCCCAGAAACTGATGGGGGATGGTTTTGCTATAGAACCATCTGATGGATTGGTCGTGTCACCTGTGGATGGTACCGTTACAACCTTTTTCCCGACGAAACATGCGATCGGACTTCTTGCCGATAACGGACGGGAGATTTTGATCCATTTCGGGATTGACACCGTTAAACTGCAAGGCGAAGGTTTTGAGGCGCTCGTGGAACAAGGGGAAAAAGTAAAAGCGGGACAACCGCTTCTCCGCGTAGACCTCAACGTGATCAAAGAGAAAGTCCCTTCGATGGCAACACCTGTAATCTTCACGAACCTAGCCGATGGAGAAAAGGTTTCGGTGAAAGTGGGTTCAAAAGTCAAGCTTGGGGAAGAAAACATTGTATCGATTCATAAGTAGTCACGAAAAGCTAGTTCTCAATTGGGAGCTAGCTTTTTTGCTGTTCGAATTATAAATTGTTAATGAGCAAGTATTCGATTCTC
This sequence comes from Collibacillus ludicampi, assembly GCF_023705585.1. Lineage (NCBI taxonomy): Bacteria > Bacillati > Bacillota > Bacilli > Caryophanales > Alicyclobacillaceae > Collibacillus > Collibacillus ludicampi. The sequence continues at coordinate 29,409 of NZ_BOQE01000001.1, read as the reverse complement.
CATAATGGAACCCGTATAGGATTGGAGGTATTCTTGTGGTTCGCGTACTTTTTGTTTGTTTGGGCAACATCTGTCGTTCCCCCATGGCAGAAGCTGTATTTCGAAACTTAGTAAAAACAGAAGGATTGGCTGAGGAAATCGAGATCGATTCGGCCGGAATCTCAGGATGGCATGCGGGAGAACGGCCGCATTACGGTACGATTCAGGTGTTATCAAAACACGGAATCTCACATGATGGAATTTACAGCAGACAAATTCAAAAAAACGATTTGCAAACATTTGATTATATCGTCGCGATGGATGAGGAGAACATCGAGGGTTTACGGAAACTTGGCGTTTCCAAAGGAAAAGTATTTCGTTTGCTCGATCTGGTTGACAACAGTCTAACGAAAAACGTACCCGATCCCTATTACACTGGAAATTTTGATCAGGTGTATGATCTCATTGAACGCGGGTGTGAAGCTTTGCTTCGTAAAATAAAGGAGGAACATTGTCTTTGAGGTATTTGGGAATCTGTGAAGGAGATTTCTGTTTAAATTGTATATTCAGTAAAATTGTGATAAGCTGTATTTGATCGAATTTTCTTGAATATAGGGGATGAATATCCGTTATGAAGACCGCTTTGTTACTCATCGATATCCAAAATGACTATTTTCCTCATGGTAAGATGGAGCTCGTTGAACCGATCGAAGCAAGCCTCAGAGCAAAGCAAATACTAACTGATTTTCGAGAGAAAGGGTGGCCCGTTTTCCATATTCAACATATCTCCATCCGCCAAGGAGCAACGTTTTTTCTTCCCGGAACGGACGGTATCAAGATTCATGAAAATGTAGAGCCGCTTCCGGATGAAGTGGTCATTCAAAAACATTATCCCAACAGTTTTCGAGAGACAGATCTGTTATCACAACTTCAGAAAAGAGAAATCAACCGATTGGTGATCTGCGGAATGATGACTCATATGTGTATCGATGCAACGACGAGAGCGGCTTTTGACTATGGTTTCGAATGCGTCGTGATTCATGATGCTTGTGCAAGCAGAAATCTTACATTTAATGGCGAGACCATCCCCGCTGAACATGTTCATCTGTCGTTTTTAGCTGCGTTGAATGGAACGTACGCGAGAGTGTTGGGGGCCGAAGAATTCTTGCGTACATGATGTTTCATTTATTTTTCAAGAACCGCCGGAATCCCATTGAGTGGGGTTTACCGGCGGTTCTTCGTTACTTTTTAAAGGTACAAATGGTTATAATTTCAGAGCGAGTGAGCTGTTTTCGAGGAGATACTACATATTGCAGCAAGAATTATGATTCAATGAATGGCTGCAATTAAGAATGGCTGGGTAGGGAGGTTAGCACTTTGAACGAAACCTGTTATCACTGTGGCCACGAAGCGACGAAAGGATCGTATGTCACATTCTACGAAAAGGAACACGAACATGACGAATTTTTATGCAGTGAATGTTACGTGGAATGGCTTGAGTCAATGAAAGGATAAAGCTTGGTGAATGAAAACTCCTAAACTTTTAGAGAAAAAGATATCCTCCTACATGCACAGTTGTTCATATCCTCCTCTGTTGTTTTCACCCTCGGGTCGGAGGGTGTACCTTTCCCTTTTTCATTCATGATCTTTTTCCAGATCCCCCATGATATTTACAACCTGTTCGATCTTTCAAACAATAGTCTATCGTTGAACGTAGTGTGATAGACGCTGATTTATGATTGAATTCAGATGATCGCCGTTTCGATCAAAGAACGGGTTACATAAAGTACTGCATTCGGAGTAGGTGATTCCGATCACCTTGTTGGATATTCCGCTTCAAGTAACCAGGGGGAATAAACGATGGCAAAAGTAACTTCGTTATCGTATAGAAAACGCCAAGAGAATGATGATCCGTTTATCATTAAGACTTCACTTTCTTTGATGAAAGAGATGTTTAAACAGTCGGTAGGCATAGGTTTGACGGAAGATATCATTCGTCAACAGATTCGAGCAAATGAAACCGTTATGATCATCGAAAGAAATAATAAACCGATCGGTTTTTATATGTATACAGTATTTCCTTCAGGAGAAATGTACTTAAGTTCTTTGATACTGGTCCCTCATGTGCAAAATCAAGGAATAGGTACAGAAGTCGTTCATCACATCATTTCCGAAGCGAGAAAAATCAATGTTCAAAAGATCATCGGTCATGTACAAATTTCGAACGAAAACGCGTTGACATTTTGGAAGAAAAACAAATTCCGCGTCATCGGCAGACCGATTCATGGTTCAGTTGAAATTCAAAGATCGCTTTAAAACAGTTAAGTACTTAGGATAGGGGCCATGTATGAAAAATTTTTCCTGATGATACGCAGGAATTTTGCCAAAATCGATAGAATTAAAAAAGTGTTCGAAATTATCCACTCCAGAGATTCTTGTACGATCATGAGTAAAGGGGTGTCAAATGATGCAATTTATCGTAGAATACTTCACTTTAACAGGTTCGACACAGATCGACTTGAAAGCGCAATCGTACAGAGAAGCTGAAATCAAAGCTGTGCAAGAACAGGAGAAGAGAAACGGTGTCATAGGAATTAAATGCATTCGGGAGATCCGAGTGATTCAAGAAAGGGAAGTATGCTGAAAATAACGAAATCCTGCTGAATCAGCGGGATTTTTTGTTTTAAGACGGGTATTCCGACACATATATTCTCTTAAAACGCTTCTGGCGTTTGAGAGGAGAGGCTTCATATGAGATACGCAGGTTTTTGGTTACGATTTGTCGCCTATTTGATTGACGCGATCTTATTGTGGGTATGCAGTTTTATTTTGTCATTCATATTTGGAGTATCTGCAATCGGTATGGCAGCGCTCACTCATGATCCGAACACGACGCTTGGCCCTCTCATGTTGTATGAATGGATCCTTTTTGTGGGAACTTGGTTGTATTTCGCTTTAATGGAAAGTTCAACGAAACAGGGAACACTTGGGAAAATGGCTCTAGGACTTCGCGTAACCGAGCTTAACGGCCAACGTATAACATTTGGCAGAGCGACAGGGAGATATTTCGCGAAGATCATTTCGAGTATTCTCTTTTTGATCGGTTACTTGTTGGCGGGATGGACGAAGAAGAAACAAGGGTTACACGACATGATCGCGGGAACCCTCGTGGTACGTAAAGAATCGTGAGTTCAGCCCAATAAGGTCACATGCACACAGGAAGCCTTCTCCCCTGTCACGTATCAGAAACTGGTACGCTGGGAAAGAAGGCCCGTCGCACACCTCATGAGCGAGTTCATGGATGAATTTCGGGATATCCCGAAAAACGCGAGTGGTCGTCGACAGATGGGCCAACGGATCAAAGCGGTGTACATCACAGCCATGCTGCGAAATGATCAAGTCTGGTTTAAATCTATGCAACAAAGGCGTGAGGGCGGCTATTAAGCATTCCAAATAGGAATCATCTTCTGTAAACGCTTCCAGCGGCAGGTTGAAAGAATAACCGTAACCGCGTCCTATCCCGCGTTCCGATACGGCTCCCGTCCCTGGAAAAAGGTATTTGCCCGTTTCATGGAGGGAGATCGTCAACACGTCCGGATCATCGTAAAAGATCCACTGTACCCCATCCCCATGATGTGCATCCGTATCCACGTAAGCGATACGTATACCATACTTCTTTTTTACATATGCGATCGCTACAGCGATATCGTTATAGATACAGAAACCGGAAGCGAGTCTGCGATGGGCATGATGCAGACCGCCCGCCATATTGAACGCGTGCGCAAAAGTACCTTCCATCACGAGATCTGCTGCAACGATCGTACCGCCAACGATCAGGCGAGTCGCCTCGTGCATATCGGGGAAGAGAGGATTATCCTCTGTGTTCAAGCCGAATATTCGAAAATGCTCCCGTTCTTCTTCTCTTGTTTCCTGTGAAGCACGTTTGACGGCGTCGATGTAAACGGGATCATGAACGAGCATCAATTCCTCTACCGATGCAGGACGAGGGCTCACAAGCTGATGCTCCTGCACGAGACCGAGCGTGGAAAGGAGGTCGAAAGTCATTTCGAGACGTTTTGGATTAAACGGGTGCTCATCGGCAAACTTGTAGCGAAGAAATTGAGGACTGTATATAAATGCTGAATTTTTGCTCACTAGTATTCCTCCTTATTGTTCGGGAGGACTCGGGTATCATGATCCTGTGGAAATAACAATCGGTCCGGGGAGCTCGATAATAGCCCCCTTTAGAACAGATGACGATTCATAAAACGAAGATCGTGAAATTTCTCGATGGATGACTGCGGGACATTCTTGCCGATTCGTGCCATGAGCATATTCGCCGGATGGCACGTAATTTCCGGATCATCGGTCGCGTAGTATTCCATGCCGACAGAACCCATCACTTTTTTCATAACCTCTTTGTAGTCCCATACCGAGAGCCCAGTGCCTTCCAGATCCCAATGCCAATAATACTCGGTGGAGATGACGATATAGTCTTCCATGGATTCATCGAGAAAAGAAACTTCGAGTAATGATTTGGCCAGACCGAGACCCCGATATGCGGAACAGACTTCGATCGCTCCGAGTTCCAGCAAGTCTTCCATATGCCCCTGTGACCAGCGTTCGAGGGGATCCGGGTAAAGGAATGTCACGTAACCGACTACCAGGTTGTCTTCGCGAGCGATGATGATCCGTCCTTCCGGTAATTCGGCGATACTGATAAGTGCTTGTTTCTGCTGGGGGGCTGGCCTGAATGCAGATAAACCTTCATGAAAATCATAATTTGCCAGTTGTTCGGGTAAAACAGGGCCTTCCACATAAAGAGGGCTTTTTTTCGTGTATATGAATTTCCGGTGAAACCGTTTGATATGTTCAACTGGACTCATGGGCTCTCCCTCCTAGTGATGTCATTATAGCTGATCTTTTACGTTTTTTGCGAGGTGTTTCGAGGAGTTATTAATAATCTGGGGAAGCATGATTGGTGATACATGTTTCGATCCCGATGCGTCGTAACGGATGCCGAAAAGGTCTTGCTCAGTAACAAGGATGTACATAAGCGAAATGTTCTCACTGGAACCTTTTTTATGGCGATATATAGAATTGTGTGTTATAATAATTTTAAAAATGTTCTAATGCCTATATTTTTAAAGTATTTAGAAAAGCAGGAGGGGAATTCATGTCACAGCAAGAGTTGATCCCGGTGTTGGCCACTTCTTACAATCTGAAGGATTATGAAGAAGCATATCGCACATTTGATTGGAAAGACGTCGAGAAAGCGTTTACGTGGCATGAAACAGGCAAGGTCAATGTCGCTTATGAGGCTATCGACCGGCATGTTGCTGAAGGCCGAGGAGATAAGATTGCACTGTTGTATAGCGATGATACGAGAAGCGAGTCATATACGTTCGCCCAGTTGCAAAATCTCACGAACCGTTTCGGGAACGTTCTGCGTAAATATGGGATCAAAAAGGGAGATCGCGTTTTTATCTTCATGCCTCGCAGTCCGGAACTGTATGTAGCGGTTCTGGGGGCATTGAAGATTGGGGCGATCGTTGGTCCGTTGTTCGAAGCATTCATGGAAGCTGCTGTTAGGGACCGTTTGGAAGATTCGGAAGCGGTTGCGATTGTTACGACTCCCAAGTTAAAAGGGCGTGTGCCTGTAAAAGAACTTCCTGCCCTCAAACATGTAATCCTCGTCGGCGACAATGAAAATATTGAGTTGGAATCAGGAGAAATCTCTTATCATTCCGAAATGCAACATGCTTCCGACGATCTGGAGATCGAATGGGTGGATCGGGAAGACGGAATGTTGCTTCATTATACCTCTGGTTCTACTGGAAAACCTAAAGGGGTTCTCCATGTTCATAACGCAATGATCCAACATTATCAGACAGCGAAGTGGGTCTTGGATCTTCGTGAAGATGATATCTATTGGTGTACGGCAGACCCGGGATGGGTAACCGGTACTTCCTACGGAATTTTCGGTCCTTGGCTTCACGGGGTGACTTCTGTCGTTCGAGGCGGGCGGTTCTCTCCGGAAGACTGGTATCAAACCATCGAGAAAAATAGAGTAACCGTCTGGTATTCTGCCCCGACCGCTTTCCGAATGCTGATGGGTGCCGGCGATGAACTGATCAAGAAATATGATCTTTCATCACTTCGCCATATCCTGTCTGTCGGAGAACCATTGAACCCGGAAGTCGTACGTTGGGGATTGAAGGTATACGGGCTTCGCATCCATGATAACTGGTGGATGACGGAAACGGGTGGACAGATGATTTCCAATTATCCGTGCATGCCCATTAAGCCGGGATCCATGGGTAAACCATTCCCGGGTATCTATGCGACCATCGTCGATGATCAAGGAAACGAATTGCCTCCGAATCGCATGGGTAACCTCGCGATTCGCAAAGGATGGCCTTCGATGATGCGCAAAATTTGGAAGAATCCGTCTAAATATGAAGAGTATTTCCGTCTCGAACCATGGTATATTTCCGGGGATTCGGCCTACAAAGATGAAGATGGATATTTTTGGTTTCAAGGACGGGTTGATGATGTCATCAACACATCCGGTGAGCGTGTAGGTCCGTTTGAAGTAGAATCGAAACTGGTGGAACACCCGGCCGTTGCAGAGGCAGGGGTGATCGGTAAACCCGACCCGATGCGCGGAGAGATCATCAAGGCGTTTATCGCTCTTCGTGAAGGGTACAAGCCTTCCGAAGAATTGAAGGAAGAGATTCGCCAGTTTGTGAAAAACGGGTTGGCTGCACACGCAGCACCGCGGGAAATCGAGTTCCGTGATAAATTGCCGAAAACCCGTTCCGGCAAAATCATGCGCCGTGTCCTCAAAGCCTGGGAACTCGGACTGCCCACGGGCGATCTATCGACAATGGAAGATTAAGAGAGCGTATTCAAACGAAAAAGTGGCATGCGTGATATGTGCATGCCACTTTTTTCGTACGGTTTACAACGTCGTTAAAATCTGCGGACCTTCGTTTGTTATGGCGATTGTATGTTCATATTGTGCAGATAGACTTCCATCCACCGTCCTCGCCGTCCAACCGTCTTCGTCGATCATCGCATGGTAAGTTCCTACATTGAGCATCGGCTCGATGGTGATCACCATTCCCTCTTTGAGACGGGGCCCCCTGCCTGGCGAACCGAAGTGTGGAACCTCCGGCCCTTCATGCATATTCCTGCCGATCCCATGTCCGATAAATTGGCGGACGACTGAAAAACCTTCCGCTTCAGCGTAAGATTGAATGGCGTGTGAAATATCTCCAATACGATTGCCGACGACTGCTTTTTCGATTCCTCTGTATAACGCCTCTTTCGTTACTTTTAACAGTCGCTCCGCCGTTTCGGAGACTTTTCCGATCGCATAAGACCAAGCCGAGTCAGCCAGCCAGCCGTTGAGGTTCACCACCATATCGATCGTGACGATGTCTCCTTCTTTGAGAGGTGTTTTGCTTGGGAATCCGTGACAAATCACGTCATTGACAGAAGCGCATGTTGCGTAAGGATAGCCCCGATAACCTTTTTGTTCAGGAATCGCTCCATGGTCTTGCAAGTATTTTTCAACAAATTGATCGATCTCCCAGGTTGTTACCCCGGGACCTATCCGTTTCGCAATCTCTTGATGACAAGCGGCCAAAATTTTCCCCGCCTGTCGCATCATGGCAATCTCTTCTTTTGTTTTTAAAATAATCATGATTTCACCTCAGTTCATCCTTTCAGCTTCTTATTATAATACAAAGAAACGACCTCGGAATTGAGGTCGTTTCTTATACTCTCAAAATCATAGATCGGGCAAGTCACTCTCGGGAACTGTGAAATCGGAAAAAGCCGGGTTTTCATCCTGGAAACGGGAGACGACTTTCTGCCCTTCTTTCCAAGGGGTAGATTTTCCGGGATGTTGTTCATTGTAAATAGACGCCTGATAAGGACCTTCAGGAAATTCTTCAGGAAGAATGTCTTTTTTCCATGCTTGTACAAAGGAGATTTCCTCATTATCCCCTTTACGGTTGCGCTCTGGATTCATGTTATCCATGGTGAAACACCTCCCCATTACCAGTCTTTCTCCCATTCTCTCCGTTCATGCAAAAGTTTGGAGAGGTTTAATTCAAGGACACTTGAGCATACTGCTTATTTGATGTTACGTTTTGCCAACCGAATCTCACGCATCTTGTTGACCTTCTTTTGAACAAAATCAAAAACGGCCAATGATTTTCAACCGGGTGATCACAATCGTAAGCAACGTGTTTCATCATACATAAATTTTACAGATTTCCACATAATGAAAATCAAGATCGTCTGTGATGCCTTTGGGACGACCCCATCGGAGAGACACATCGCGGTATCTGCCAGTCCTTAAGGAGGTGTGGGACATATGAGCTTCAGTGAAGAAGTCTTGCGCAAATACGAGAAGTACGTTAATCCAGGACTTGCTAAATTGCTTCGTTTTATGGGGTTATCTGCCGTCGAAGAAACGGCAGATGGAAGCCAAATCGTTGACACGGAGGGCAAACGATACATCGACTGTGTAGGAGGATACGGAACATTTGCTCTTGGACATAAACATCCGAAAATCATCAAAGCAGTGGAAGATCAACTTCGTAAAATGCCGTTGGCAAGTAAAGTCATGCTTTGTCCGCAGGTGGCAGACTTGGCAGAGATGCTCGCCACATATACGCCCGGTGATCTCACTTATTCGTTTTTCTGCAACTCGGGTACTGAAGCGGTGGAAGGCGCCATCAAATTGGCCCGTATCGCCACGGGACGCAGCAAGATTATTTCCGCTTTCAATTCTTTCCATGGGAAGACACTCGGTTCTCTATCGGCTACGGGCAATCATACATACAGAGAACCGTTTCTGCCGTTGCTTCCGGGGTTTGTTCATGTTCCTTTTAATGACGTAAGAATACTGGAAGGCATGATCGATGACGACACGGCTGCCGTCCTGCTCGAACCGATTCAAGGAGAAGCGGGCGTGATTATACCGTCTCCCGGTTATTTGAAAAAGGTTCGCGAATTGTGTGATGCACGCGGTGTCTTGCTGATTCTTGATGAAGTACAAACGGGAATGGGAAGAACAGGAACGTTATTCGCGTGCGAACAGGAAGACGTTGTACCTGATATCCTCTGTCTGGCCAAAGCACTCGGGGGAGGCGTGATGCCCATCGGTGCTTATATCGCCAGACCGCATGTCTATACCGCATATCAAGAAGCTCCTTTACTTCATACATCCACTTTCGGGGGAAATCCGCTCGCATGCACAGCCGCTCGTGCTGCCATTTCTGTTCTCGTCGAGGAAAACCTCGCGGAAGACGCAAAAATCAAAGGAACATACGTACTCGAACGATTGAGGGCGACGGCGCAGAAGTACCCCGGAATGGTTCGTGAAATCAGGGGAAGGGGATTGATGATCGGAATCGAGTTTACTTCCGACGCGGTCGGTGGGCTGGTGATGAGTGAATGGATTCAAAAAGGTGTACTTACGGCGTTTGCGTTAAACAATTTGCGAGTGACACGCCTCGAACCGGCATTAACGATTACATATGAAGAATTGGATGTTGTCATCCAAACATTCGATTCGGCGCTCTCGGTCTCCATGCCGCTCATGGATATCGGGTGAAGGAGGTGTGTACATGCCTGTCGTACAAGTGACAGAAACGGTCCGCGGGAACGCAAAAGACGTTTACACTCTGATACGGGATATGGAATCGTATCCCTGTTTCATGGAAAATTTGAACTCCGTACATGTGTTGGAACGGGGGGACAACTGGACCTTAACCGCTTGGGATACATCTTTGAACGGGATGCGTTTTCGCTGGCAAGAACATGATGAATTCGATCATGCCAATCATCGCATTCAGTATCGTCAAGTGTCGGGTGATTTGAAAAAATTCGAGGGTTCATGGATTGTTGAACAGGATGGTGATATCAGCAAGGTTACCTTGCTTGTCGATTTCGAGTTTGGCGTTCCCATGTTATCCAGTCTGTTGAATCCTGTAGCGAAGATCAAATTAAAACAAAATGGGGAATCGATGTTGAAAGCGATCAAAAGGCGTTTTGAAGGGGAAGTTTAAAATACAAATTAGGAGAGAGTCCGATGGATACGTTCGGGTTTATCATTCACCCTTTCGACTCGAGTGATATCGCCAAAAAATTTCCGTTTCTTAAGAGATGGCCTTCCGAAATCCTTGAAGCGATGGCCCGAAAAAGTCCACCGATCTTGGCCGATCATTTGCGGGGGATACGATCTCCTTACAACCAAATCGAAGGATGGTTTGTAGCCACTCCACTCACCGCTCGACAAATGGCATATCTGCCTCTTCCTTTCGTGTTACAAAAAATTATTGCAGCCGGTAAAAAATTGGAAAAACAAGGAGCGAAAGTGATCGGACTCGGTGCGATGACATCGGTTGTCGGAGATGCAGGTATCACGATCGCCAAACACTTAAAAGCGCCCGTAACAACAGGCAACAGTTACACGGTGGCTACGGCCATACATGCGCTGCGAAAAGCTGCAAGACTTATGGGAAAAGAGTTGAAGGAGTCCCAACTGGTCGTGGTAGGGGCAACAGGGGCCATCGGTTCGATTTGTGCTCGGATCATGGCACCCGACGTAGGAGGAATGACTTTGGCCGCACGGAATGAGCAAAGATTATCCGAGTTGGCCTCACTGATTTTGCGTGAATCCGGCAAAGTGGCCGAGATATCGACAGATGTCCGTAATGCGGTACGGCGGGCCGACTTCGTGATCACCGTATCGGGCAGTCCGGATGTTCTCATTCATCCTTCGGATCTGAAACCAGGAGCGGTGGTGTGTGATGTTGCACGACCACGTGATGTGGCGCGTCAGGTTGCGGAAGTACGCAATGACGTGCTGGTGATTGAAGGAGGTCTCGTTGAAGTACCGGGATCGTACGAGAGCGATTTGCGTTTTGGCCTGCCACACGGGATCGTTTACGCATGTATGGCAGAAACGATGATTCTCGCGTTGGAAAGGCGGTACGAATGCTTTACTTTGGGAAGGGAAATCACGATTGAACAAGTACAAGAGATCAATCGATTAGGGGAAAAACACGGGTTCCGACTGGCCGGACTTCGTTCTTATGAAAAAGCGCTCTCAGAAGAAGAAATCGATGGAGTACGCTTGCGTGCAAAACAAGTGATGGAACGACACCAACCGATGGATTCCGAGGTGATTCATTTTTAGGAAGTCTATTGGATGGAAGTATCATCTCTCCTCTTTCGTTGAACCATCGAGACAATCCAGAAACGGATTCATGTTTAATGGTATAATGTGCCTATCGATGTTGTGCAAGAAAGGGAGAAACTGATGGAAAGCAAAGCAGCATTTTTACGTATCCTTCGCTCCATTGACGGAAAAGGGTATGGTGCTTACAAAGAGATTCGAGATACATATGATTTTGGGCCTTTTGCCCTACATATCGAGCATGTACAGGCGGATCCGTTTGCTCCTCCTTCACGCATACGCATTGAGGTTCCCCGTTCGTTTACTTCATTTCCCGATGATTTGCTCGCGAATGCTATTACGATTCGTGGAACGGAAGATTTTCTCATTCGTCGTGTCGATCAATTGATCCGTGAGAAGAGAGCGAAATCGAAAGGGAAAGCGTTCGCGGAGATTCGCATTGAACGCCCAGGGCAGACTGTGCTTACGCGCAGCGCGATGACTCTGAACCGAGACGGAGGGGTGGAAGCGCGTCTCACCGTGGAACTTCCGGCAAAGGGAAGGCGTATTTTTGCCAAAGCAGCGGAACGCATATTTTGTGAAGATCTCATTTACTTGGTAGACCAGGCGTTGAATTGGCGGAATATTTCTCAGGAACAATTGAAGAAGCACATCAACTTGTTGGAGGAACAGGATGCGATTCGCCGCCAACTCAAAGAGAAAAAACTCGTGGCTTTCATTGCGAACGGATCGCTTTTAGCGCGGGAATCGGGAAGAAGCGACCTCCCGATGAAAGAAAATGCCGTACCCTTTCATTCGCCCCCTTCTTTAGAGGTGGAGATGGAATTGCCAAACGGGTGTACAGTGAAAGGGATGGGGATCCCGGAAGGAGTCACGCTGATCGTTGGGGGTGGATATCACGGCAAATCCACGTTATTACAAGCGATCGAACGCGGTGTGTACGATCATATCGGTGGGGACGGACGTGAATATTGCATTACCGACCGGACGGCGGTCAAAGTGCGTGCGGAAGACGGACGACCTGTGTCACGAGTAGATATAACCACATTTATTAATCATTTGCCACAGGGCAGGTCTACGAAACGATTTTCCACGCAAGATGCCAGTGGCTCCACGTCGCAGGCCGCCGGTATTATCGAAGCGGTCGAAATGGGAGCCCGCTGTTTGCTGATGGATGAGGACACGTGCGCGACCAATTTTATGATCCGCGATGCGCGCATGCAGGAACTGATCACAAAGGAACAGGAGCCGATCACCCCTTTTCTTGATCGAGTACGCGAATTCTATGAAGTGGCGGGGGTATCGACGATCCTAGTTCTAGGCGGGGCAGGGGACTATTTGGATGTCGCCGATCGAGTGATCGCGATGCATGAGTATCGTCCCAGTGATGTGACTGCACAAGCCAAAGAAATTGCCACCCGTCTCCCCACCCGACGAAAACGGGAAAAGATCGAACCGTACATGCCCTCGCAACCCCGCTATCCCTTGCCGGAAGGTCTTTCTGCCTTCAAAGGGGAGAGGGAGAAAGCGGAGGCGAAAGGACTCGCAACCATTCTCTACGGGAAAGAAATCATAGACCTGAGCGGCGTCTCGCAGTTGGTTGAAGAATCGCAAACACGCGCGATTGCACATGCAATCCGCTATGCGGTCAACCACTATATAGACGGTACGTTAACGCTCCAGGAAGTGATCGCCCGTGTGATGAGGGATCTGGAGAAAGAAGGATTCCAAGTGATTAGCCCATTTGCCAATAGCGTCCCGGGCCAGTATGCGATGCCGCGCCCTTTTGAGCTTGCGGCAGCATTGAATCGGCTTCCAAGTCTGAGGATCAAATAAATCATTAGGGTTGGAATACGCCAAACCTTTTCAAACCGGTTTCCTCTTATGGAACCGGTTATTTTATGCAAGTACGGACATTCAATGTTTATAAACGGTACGTTCTTTACAGATCTCTGAATCTTTTATCTATAAGATATTTTTATTATAAACATTAAAAAACATCATTTTACTTATGATAGTCGAGTACGGTAAGATGCCCTTAATCAAAATCATAAAGTCCGATAAGTAATTATGTGATTGTAATGGCGGATGGGAGTTGAGGTGGTTACATGATCAAAATCAGTGATTGTGTTGTTGTTGTCTCAGACAATTTTTTTTCAAATATGATCGGTCGAGTGGTTGAAATCAATGAATCAAAGGTTCTTGTCAACTTCGATGAGATGGATTGTTCCATATTATTTGATCTCGATGATGTGCGGAAATTTCGATGAACCATTCCTTTCAGAGGAAACTAAATATTTTCTCTCGCATCCACTTGACGTTTATTCTCTGATATTCCCTTAGGGAACGCGGTTCCGAAAGATTCGCGTCCTGTGTTATGATGATTCTGGTGATCATCGATGGATCAAAGAGAAAAGATTCGCGAAAAATTGAAGTTGCTTCCTGAGAAGCCCGGTGTCTATTTAATGAAAGATGCCACAGGTCGTGTGATCTATGTAGGAAAGGCCAAAGTTCTTAAAAACCGGGTACGATCCTATTTCACAGGATCCCACGACGGTAAGACCCAGTCGCTTGTCAGCCATATAGCGGATTTCGAATATATAATCACCGATACGGTTGTGGAAGCGCTACTCCTCGAATGTAATCTCATCAAAAAATATACGCCGCATTACAATATCATGTTAAAGGATGACAAGGCGTATCCCTATATAAAGATCACGAGTGAAGAGCATCCTCGCCTTGAAATCGTGAGACGGGTGCAAAAAGACAAAGCGCGCTACTTTGGTCCGTATCCCAACGCGACAGCCGCGAATGAAACGAAAAAACTGCTCGACCGCTTGTTCCCACTCAGAAAATGTAGGACGCTGAAATCGAAAGTATGTCTGTATTATCATATCAATCAATGCCTGGCGCCGTGTGAATTCCCAGTTCTTAAAGAGACATATGATGAAATGATTAAAAACATCGTCAAGTTTCTTAATGGAGGACATGGAGAAATCAAAGAGCAGTTAATTGAAAAAATGAATCAGGAAGCGGAAGCGCTACGGTTCGAACGAGCCAAGGAACTGAGAGATTTGATCATACAGATTGACCGGTTGATGGAAGGGCAGAAAGTGGATTTGGCCGATGGTATCGATCGTGATATCTTCGGTTACTACGCGGATAAGGGTATGATGTGTGTACAAGTCTTTTACATGCGCAATGGGAAATTAATCGAAAGAAACGTCTCCGTTTTCCAGCATCATAATGATGAAACCGAAGATTTTCTTTCCTATGTTACCCAATTTTATTATGAAAATCCCGATCTTCCCAAGGAGATTTTATTGCCTACAGGAATCGATATCGAAGCGATCGATCAATGGTTGCAAGGGAAGATCAAAGTTCCGATGCGCGGAAATAAGAAAAAATTGGTAGAAATGGCGATCGAGAATGCTCGGAATGCGCTCGAGGAACGATTCAAGTTGATGGATCGAGATATGGATCGCACCATTCGCGCCGTTCAACAATTGGGGGATATTCTCGCGATCCAAACCCCCCGCCGCATCGAAGCTTTCGACAACTCCAATATCCAAGGCGTCAATCCGGTGGCCGCTATGGTTGTATTTCTCGACGGTCAACCTGCGAAGAAAGAGTATCGCAAGTATAAAATCAAAACGGTAACAGGGCCGGACGATTATGCTTCCATGCGAGAGGTCATCCGCAGAAGATATGTACGCGTCTTGAAGGAAAAAGGTCCGTTGCCCGATCTGATCGTGATTGACGGTGGAAAAGGGCAGATTCACGCGGCGCTCGATGTACTGCAAAATGAATTGGATCTCGATATCCCGGTCTGTGGTTTGGCAAAAGATGAACGGCATCGTACATCCCAACTTTTCTTTATGGACGACCCGGAACCGATACGAATTGACCGCACATCACAAGCATTTTATCTGCTCACCCGCATTCAGGAAGAGGTGCACCGTTTCGCGATCACGTTTCATCGCACGACTCATAACAAACAAGCGATGCGCTCCATTCTTGATGAAATCCCCGGTGTTGGAGAGAAGCGGCGCAAAGCGCTGCTGAAACATTTCGGTTCGCTTGACGCGATCCGAAGCGCACCGATCGAAGAGTTTCGCAAGATCGGAATTGGCGATCAATTGGCACATGAGATTTTATCGTTTCTTAATCAGAAATAGTAAAGGCCCTCGCCATCGCTGAGGGCCTAAATATGATTAACGGTACGCGCTGATCACATTCCAATAGGCGTCATCTGTAAAACCAAGCCTCCAGATCGCAATCCCCTTAAGGTGATTTTGCACGGCCAGTTGCATTTTGAAGTCGAGGCCGGCAGGATTTTCTCCCCAAACCGTATGTTCAACGCCGTTATCAACATAAGTAAAATGGCTTTCCTTTTCTTGTTCATCCCACGTGAATGTAACGCCATGATTGATTGCGAGTTGGTTCATCGACTTTTCCATGACGACTTTGGCTGGAGATCCAGCAGCCCAATTATAGCCATACGCAGCCACACCGAGATAGATTTTTTCCGGCGGAATATGTGTGATGGCAAAAGCGATCACCTGTTGTACCCATGGATACGAAGCCACGGGTCCCGCTGTATCGCCAGCCCAATGTTCGTCATATGTCATGATCGTAACAAAATCGGCAAGATTTCCAATCGCTGTGTAATCATAAGCACCCGTCCAATGATCATTCAGTGAATCGACCGTTTTTGCGGGTAGAGCTACACTGAACTTGTAGCCGTTCGCATGAAGCAGAGAAGCCGTTTCTTGTATAAGCGCTGTCAAATTTGCCCGATCTGACGGCATCACTCCTTCAAAATCGAACTGTACTCCTTGAAAGCCGTTGGTTGCAACCATTTGTTCTATGTTTTGCGCGAGTGTAGTGCGCAAAGACGAATCGCTTACAATCTTATGGATCAGGTCTGCGTTGAGATGATTATCCTGCAAATTATGTATGAGAGCATACGCTTGCAGCCCGTTTTGCTTGGCGAAGGTAAGAGCGGATGTCGGCACACCGCTTAGATGCCCGTCTTCCGTGACCGTATAGGAAAAAGGGGCAACCGCATCGATGCTGCCGGAGTGTGAAGCGAGATCCTGAAATGCACGCATGTCCCCTGGCCAATCTTCCGTGTAATATCCCATAACTGACAATCGGGGTGTCGGATACTTGACAGAATCCACCTGCACGAGTTGTTTGGCTGGAGGAATTGATGTCTTATCAATCGACGTCGATGTATCAAATATCGAAAATGGAAAAAACGGGTACGGACTCGCGTCGACAACAAATGACTTCAAAAGAAGCGAACCGAATAATAACATACCGGCAACACTAAATAGAAAAAATTTCCATTTCATGATCATACCCCTCTCCAGTACGCATTGTACATTTGCAGAGGGATAGGAACAATGCATAATTGTTGGAAGAACAACAACAAAAAGATGGATTTTTCCCTCTATTCCATGCTATAATGACCAAAAATTCAATAGAAGCCTCATCTCGTTTGAGGTGAGGTAGAGGCGCGAACGACCAAGAGTAGCCATGAGGAGAGGTTCGGGGCTTGATGAGACATGGTGAAAGGGGTCTTCGCCGAAGTCTGCGTTCACCCGGGGGACGTACGGCTGGGTCTGCATCGAATAGGTGCAGGACTGTCACAGAAAAGATTCCCTTACTTTTCTGTGGAGCACTATCTCACACAAGGGAGGAGGTACGCTTTGCTGCTGAAAACGGACATTAGACAGCAATAAAAGGGTATTCCTTCTATTGCTGTTTTTCATTTAACGGAAATATTAAGGATAAGTTGACACAAATTGAGGTGGAAAATCATGGCATTGATCGTGCAGAAATACGGAGGAAGTTCCGTTCGCACAACTGACCATATCAAGAGAGTGGCGGGACGCATCAAGGACACGGTAACAGAAGGGAATTCTGTCGTCGTCGTCGTTTCTGCAATGGGAGATACGACCGATGAATTGATTGAAATGGCAGGCCAAATCACGAATAAACCGTCCGCGAGAGAAATGGATATGCTTGTGACCACGGGTGAACAAGTTTCTGTGGCACTGCTCTCGATGGCTTTGCAAGAAATCGGCATCGACAGCATTTCGTTGACCGGAGGGCAAGCGGGGATACGGACAGAAGCGGTTCACGGAAAGGCACGGATCTTGGATATCCAACCGGATCGCATCCATCGGGAGTTGAAAGATGGAAAAGTGGTCGTTGTCGCCGGATTTCAAGGCGTCACGGATGACGGTGAAATCGCAACATTAGGGCGAGGCGGTTCCGATACGACGGCTGTGGCTCTCGCCGCAGCCATTCAAGCGGATGTTTGCGAGATTTACACGGATGTGGAAGGTGTATATACGACAGACCCGCGCGTCGTTCCCCATGCGAGGAAGATCAACGAGATTTCTTATGATGAAATGTTGGAATTGGCAAATTTGGGTGCGGTCGTTCTACACCCGCGCGCCGTTGAATGTGCGAAACAATATAACATTCCTTTGCGGGTACGCTCCAGTTTTACAAAGAATCCAGGCACGCTTGTTAAGGAGGAAGCTGAAATGGAACAAGGTATGATCGTACGGGGGATCGCCCATGATTTGAATGTTGCGAAGGTTGCGCTCGTTGGGGTTCCGCATCGAAAAAACAGTCTGCAGCTCGTGTTCAAAAAGTTGGCTGCTGAAAACATCAATGTTGATATTATCGTTCAAAGCATCGTACACAATGAGGTGAGCGACATTTCGTTTACCGTCTCGGTCGACGATTTAGATAAAGCTTGTGATGTATTAAACGGTGTAAAAGAGGAATTGAATGCATCGGAAATCGTCTGTGAAGAGGGATTGGCAAAAGTCTCGATCGTCGGGGCGGGAATGATCTCAAATCCGGGTGTTGCCGCACAGATGTTTGACGCTTTAACAGAAGCGGGTATTGGAATAAAAATGGTTTCCACATCGGAAATCAAAGTTTCATGTGTAATCGATGCTTCACAGGTACACGATGCTGTGAAAGCCCTGCATACATCCTTTGGTTTGGATGCATTGGATACCGTAACGGTTGCAAAATAATTATGGAAAAAGAAAGATGACTTGACAATTCTTTGGTGGATGGTAAAATCATGATAAATAATTGAATATCTTTAGCGAATGTACGATTCGCACTCTTATCGAGAGTGGTGGAGGGACTGGCCCAATGAAGCCCGGCAACCACCGTTCTGTCCGATCGAGGCACAGACGGAGAGGTGCTAAATCCTGCAGGATCCATTGGATTCTGAGAGATAAGAGGAGGCACTCGGAGTATACACTCTCCCCTCTTCTTATCTGAAGAGGGGTTTTTTATTTCACATCTTTACCGTGAGTATGAAAGGATATCTTACATACAAAAGTGAGGGGAGCATATGAAACAAAAAAATGTAAAAATTGGACTGCTTGGACTGGGTACTGTCGGCACAGGTGTGGTTAAAACCTTACAAACGCACCAGGATCAAATCGAGAAGCGGACAGGAAAACACATAGAAATCAGGCGGATCCTGGTTCGTGATCTGAAAAAGAAACGAGGGGTATCTGTCGACCCGAGTCTTCTCACAACATCCCCTGAAGACTTGCTTTCGGATTCAGAAATTTCCGTGATTATTGAGGTGATGGGAGGAATCGAGCCGGCTTATTCGATCATCCGCAAGGCTTTACAAACCGGTCGCCATGTGGTCACCGCGAACAAAGAATTGTTGGCGAAACACGGGGCAGAATTACTGGAGCTGGCTGAAAAGAACGGGGTGCAATTATGGTTTGAAGCGAGCGTGGGCGGTGGCATTCCGGTCATTCGGATCCTTCAGTCCTATCTTCATGTGAATCGTGTGCAGTCGATCGCCGGGATTTTAAATGGAACTTGCAATTTTATTTTATCGGAAATGGCTCGCACAGGCCGTCCTTATGCCGATGTGTTGAAGGAAGCGCAAGCGCTAGGCTATGCGGAAGCAGATCCGATGAATGATGTTCTCGGATTCGACACGATGTATAAGCTTGCAATTTTAAGCAATCTCGCGTTCGACATTCATATTCCCCCCACTGCGATCGAGACGGAAGGCATTCAGCAGATCGAACCGATTGACATTGAAATGGCGCATGCATGGGGATATGTGATTAAATTAATTGGAAGCGCCGCTTATACGGAAGGGCTCTTTTCCGCATCCGTGGGACCGCGTCTTTTGCCCGTTTCACACCCGCTCGCCCAAGTGAATGATGTCCTCAATGCGGTGACCATATCGAGTGATGTTGTCGGTGAGCTCACGTTTATTGGGAAGGGTGCCGGGGAACTGCCAACCGCCAGTGCGGTCATGGAAGATTTGATATGTTTGTGCAGCGGCGGCGCGGGTTGGCGGATACCCGCTTTTCACAAAGATAACGTACAAATCGACTCGGAAGAACAGCGTGTGCAGACATGTTATTTACGTATAGCAGTACGTGATGAACGAAGCAATGAGTTGTCGAAACGGATCGAACAAGTTGTCCATGGATTGGGTGGATTCACCGTGGAAAAACATGTGCGTCGCTTGAATGACCAAACATATGTAACTTATTTAATTGGAGGAATGGAGAGAAACGTGATTCGTTCGTTCGTAGCCGATTTGGAATATGTAGGGCTGGATTGCAAACCGCTTCTCATTTTTGTGGAAGAGAGTGAGGTACAGGAAAAAGAGATCGCTTATGTGGCGGGGTAACGATAAAAAAGTATCATGATTGTCACATAAGACAAGCGCATTTCATGATTGAGGATTTTGCAAGGGAATGGCTGCAGCCTGGTTAAATATCGTTACGACATAAAATCTTCAAGGATTTTTAAGAGAATCTCTCTTTGCAAAATCCTCTCTGTTTCAATACAGCTCTAACGTTCATTTTCTTGACACATATTCAATTCAATGATTACAATTGCTATAGATTGTCATAAGGTACCGGGCAAATATTTCAGTAACTGTGTTAAAGCGGTTACAAAAAATGTATGTATGCAATCATGAAAGATTTTCGAATCCGTTTGCATGCTTACATAATCCCGGAAGGATACTAAGAAGGAGGCGCATGGATCGGAATCGTATTTGTACTAGGATCAAGTTTGTGACAATCGTCACGTACTTGGGAATGCAAAACGTATAAGGTTTATTCTGGAAGGAGGATCGTTAATATGTCACAGCAAGCTACAAGAGAGTTTTGGTTTCGTCGCTTGCACACACTCTTAGGTGTCATACCTGTTGGACTATTTCTGATCGAGCATTTATTTACGAACTCTACCGCGATGAGAGGTGCGCAATCTTACGATAACGCAGTCGCATTCCTCTACAACATTCCGTTTCGCGTGTTTATTGAGTATGTTTTTATCTTCTTGCCTTTACTGTATCATGGGGTTTATGGAATGTATGTCGCATTTACATCAGGTTATAATGCTTCCCAGTACGGTTGGTTCCGAAATTGGATGTTTGTTCTTCAACGCGTTACTGGAGTAATCACGTTCGTATACATTGTTTGGCATTTGTGGAATACGCGTTTCAGCGGAAATGAACCAAGCTTCAACATGGTAGCAAACACAGTTGCGAATCCGATCGCATTTTGGTTTATGCTCATCGGAATCATCGCAGCGGTGTTTCACTTTGCAAACGGATTATGGTCATTCTGTGTACACTGGGGTATCACGGTCGGTCCGCGCGCACAGAGAACATTCGCTTATGTGATGGGCCTTGTGTTTGTTGTTTTGTCAGTTGTAGGCGTGAACGCACTCTTCGCGTTTACTCATCAGGTGTAAGGGAAGGGAGAGTAACAGATGAGCAAGCAAAAGGTTATTGTTGTAGGCGGCGGGCTCGCAGGCCTGATGGCTACGATCAAAGTCTGCGAAGCTGGTGTGCCGGTCGATTTATTTTCGCTCGTACCTGTGAAGCGATCCCACTCCGCTTGTGCGCAAGGTGGAATTAACGGCGCAGTCAATACGAAGGGCGAAGGGGATTCCCCGTGGATCCATTTCGATGATACTGTCTATGGCGGTGATTTCCTTGCCGACCAACCTCCGGTATTAGCGATGTGTGAGGCCGCTCCTGGTATTATTCATATGTTTGACCGTATGGGCGTTATGTTCAACCGTACACCGGAAGGTCTTTTGGATTTCAGACGTTTCGGGGGAACGTTACACCACCGGACCGCGTTTGCTGGCGCAACCACCGGGCAGCAATTGTTATACGCGCTGGACGAACAAGTACGCCGTTTCGAAGCGGAAGGCCTTGTACAAAAATATGAGGGTTGGGAATTCCTTTCCGCCGTGTTGGACGATGAGGGCGTATGTCGCGGAATCGTTGCCCAGGATCTTCGCTCGATGGAGATTCACAGCTTTGTGGGCGACGCGGTGATCCTGGCAACTGGAGGACCCGGCCTTATCTTTGGACGTTCTACCAACTCGATCATCAATACGGGTACGGCCGCATCCGCCGTATATCAGCAAGGTGCCATCTACGCGAACGGTGAATTTATCCAGATTCACCCAACCGCGATCCCCGGGGACGACAAATTGCGCTTGATGTCCGAGTCAGCTCGCGGGGAAGGGGGCCGCGTATGGACTTACAAAGATGGTAAACCTTGGTACTTCCTTGAAGAAAAATACCCGAAATACGGAAACCTTGTCCCGCGTGATATCGCGACACGTGAAATTTTCCACGTATGCGTGGATCTTGGGCTCGGTATTAACGGCGAAAACATGGTTTACCTTGACGTTTCACATATCCCTGCGGAAGTCCTTAATGTTAAACTTGGCGGGATCCTCGAAATTTATGAGAAGTTTGTCGGGGACGACCCAAGGAAAGTACCGATGAGAATCTTCCCGGCTGTTCACTACTCTATGGGCGGTCTTTGGGTCGATTATGATCAACGGACCAGCATACCTGGATTGTTCGCAGCAGGGGAATGTGATTTCTCTCAACACGGAGCGAACCGCCTGGGAGCAAATTCCTTGTTGTCTTCCGTTTACGGGGGAATGGTTGCAGGACCAAACGCTGTGAAATATATCCGTGGTCTGAAGAAAGCATCTGGCGATGTTGCTCAAAGTTTCTTTGAGACAGAACGCAAAAAACAAGAACAAAAATATGAATCGATTCTCAAAATGGAAGGTAAAGAGAACCCCTATCAGCTTCATCGTGAACTTGGGGAATGGATGACCAATAACGTTACGGTGGTTCGTTATAACGATAAGCTCAAGAAAACCGATGAGAAAATTCTTGAGTTAATGGAACGTTATAAGAATATCGGTATCGCCGACAAATCGCGTTGGGAAAACCAAATGGCTCCATTTACACGACAACTGTGGAATATGCTTGAATTGGCCCGCGTGATTACACTGGGAGCACTCAACAGAAACGAATCTCGGGGAGCGCATTACAAACCGGAATTCCCGAAACGCGACGACGCGAACTGGTTGAAACACACGATGGCAACATGGACGCCGAACGGTCCGAAGTTTGATTACAAAGACGTGGATGTCTCTTTGATCAAGCCGCGTGAACGTAACTATAGCGTGGACAAGGAGGAGACGATGAAAAAATGAGTGAAAAGCGCATGGTCCACTTAATCATAGAACGGCAAGATCGGAACGATACGAGTCCGTATACGGTAGAATTCAAGATTCCTTATCGTCCGGGCATGAATGTGATCGCGGCGCTTATGGAGATCCAACGGAACCCGGTTGACGCGTCGGGCAAACCCGTGGCTCCTGTTGCTTGGGAATGTAACTGCCTTGAGGAAGTTTGCGGAGCTTGTATGATGGTGATCAATGGAAAACCGCGACAAGCTTGTACGGCATTGATTGATCAATTGGAACAGCCGATCCGTCTCAAACCTGCACGTACGTTCCCTGTTGTTCGTGACCTCGTAGTAGACCGGAGCCGTATGTTCCAAGCACTGAAAAAAGTGAAGGCATGGGTACCGATCGATGGAACCCACAATTTGGGGCCCGGTCCTCGCATGCCTGAAAAAGATCGTCAATGGGCATATGAACTGTCGAAGTGTTTTACTTGCGGTTGTTGTGTGGAAGCATGTCCGAATGTGAACGAACGTACAAACTTTATCGGTCCTTTCGCGATTTCACAGGTTCGTCTGTTTAATACTCATCCGACGGGTGCCATGCATGCGGATGAGCGTTTGGAAGCGTTGATGGGTGAAGGCGGCATCCATGAGTGTGGTAACTCACAAAACTGTGTACAGGTTTGTCCGAAAGGTATTCCTCTGACAACTTCGATCGCAGCCATGAACAGAGCGACCACCGTATATGCGATTAAGAGTTGGTTGAATCGGTAACCAGTTGAACTCGATAGATCCTCCCTCGATTGAGGGAGGATTTTTTATCTTATCTTGCGATTTGTAGGAATTTTACTTGCAGAAAACGTTCCTAAATTCATCGCAAGAATTTGTTGATAATTCTAGGATATTATATAATAAAATACTATCCGGATAGTATTTATGTATACGTCAGAGAAATCGTTGGGCGTGCATCTTTATAACCTGAAAACAGGAAAAGAAGAAGCGGTTATTCCCTTGTCCTATCAATCACACAAAGTGATGGTCAGATTTTTTGTACTGTCTCCATCCGATACGTAATAGGATGGCAAGAGAACAAACTGTTGAAACGCAGAGTAGAAAGAGGTGTACACGATGATTTACCTAGTGTTTGACTATGTGAACCCGTTTATCCTTACATTAGTTTTCTGTCCCTTGATATCGGTTCTGCTCGGCGCATGGTTCGCCATGATGCGAAAAAAAAAGCTCATTGCACTTGTGGTATCCTTTGTGCTTCCCCTGCTCTATATCACATCCGATTGGAATACATTCATAGCAAATCTGGGAGCATGGCTGTTATGGGGAACGTTATATGCTCTTGTAGCCTATTTAGCACATAAAGCAGTCTCAATTATAAGGGGGAAAAGTAAAAAATAGGTATTCGAACGGAGCTCCTCAGGCTGTCGATAAAGTCGGCAGCCTTTATCAGGGCTAAAACTTTGTTTTTTTACAGTATGAAAAAGGGAGTCATGATCATTGATTCTTCGGGAGCCGTTAATAAGTGAATCCTGTATTTACCGGGTGAACGGATATCGCCCAGAAGTTGTGATTGTGCGAAATGCTTGGATTCGAGAATCGGAGAGGAAAAATCCCTTGCGGATTCACTCATCGGTTTGCCGAGTCGTATGCTGTAACGATCGACAACTCGGTTTCTACACTCGCTCATAGCTTACAAGTAAAAGTGTAGGGGGAGTGACAGAGGAGTACATATCATAGGTTTTGGCCTAAATGTTTTCTTGCCTGCACCATCGTACGTAGGATCGAATACAATAAGTTGACTGTATCCCTTGACCTTGTCTGATCATGACCCGAGCAAGGAGGGATCGAGTGTGACAACGGGAAAGGATATGCGCAGCAAATCTCTTTTGACCAACCGGGAGCGAGAGGTTTTCGAGTTACTGGTGCAGGATAAGACGACGAAAGAAATTG
Source organism: Collibacillus ludicampi (assembly GCF_023705585.1). Taxonomy (NCBI): domain Bacteria; kingdom Bacillati; phylum Bacillota; class Bacilli; order Caryophanales; family Alicyclobacillaceae; genus Collibacillus; species Collibacillus ludicampi. Next base: position 4,701 of record NZ_BOQE01000001.1, on the reverse strand, counting down.
CCGGCATACTCTTCATCAGCGAAAAGACCGTTCGGAATCACATCAGTAACGTCATGAAGAAACTGAACGTAAAAGGAAGATCCCAAGCCGTTGTTGAGCTGGTACGGCTTGGTGAATTGCAGATATAAACCACCGAACGGGGAAGACCCTACTTCTATGGAGTAGGGTTTTTGTCTGACCCTGGTCTCAATATATGCGCGGAAATCCTTGAATAGAAGGGGTTTCGAGAAAAACAAAAATCCACTCTAAGCCGTTATGGGGACGAGTTGGGGACCAAATTTTTCGGAGCAAGTCTCTCCAATTTGTCAGCCGCGGCTTTGTTTACTTTTTTGGTGACATGCGCGTAGATGTCGGCAGTCACCTGATACGTTGAATGACCGAGCCGTTCCTGGATGGCCTTCAGGTCTACTCCGGCCTCAATGAGCAGGGTGGCAGCTGTATGGCGCAGATCATGGAGACGGATATATCGAAAATCATGCTTCGCTAAGAATTTTCGCCACCGTTTTGTAGGAGTCGTATAATAGTATGGCTTCCCGGTGCCTCCATGGAATACATACTGCTTGTCCCCACCTTCCCATAGGTCGCCAACCAAGAGCCGTTCTTTTTTCCATTCGGTATAGTATTTCCGCAATTCACGCATGTACCACTCTGGCATCACTACGATCCGCTCATACTCGTTCGTTTTTGTACCTTTGACAACAGCTTTTCCTTGTAGCGTGTAGGAGATGCTTTTCCTGATTGTGATTGTATTTTCGTCAAAGTCCACATCTGTCCATTCTAATGCCGTTAGTTCCCCGCGCCGAAAACCACCGAGCATAGCCCCGAGAAAATAAAGCCGCCAGGAGGCGGGTTCGTCGTAAAGAGCCCGGATGATTTCCTGAGTTTCGTCTGTTTCGTAAAAATTAGGATTCCTTTTCCCTACTTTTGGTCGTTTAACGCCGTCCATCGGGTTGTTTGGGATGACACGCCACTCGACAGCATTTGAAAAAACACTCCGAAGAATCGTATAGATATCACGAACGGTAATTTCGGACAGTTGACCACTTTTTCCGTCTTTACGCTCACCTTCTTTCTGGATTTCATTGAAAAAGTTGATGATATACAAGGTTTTGATGTCGTTCAACTGTTTATGTCCGAAGAAAGGTAGAATGTGAGATCGGAAATGAGAGGTGTATTTATTTAGAGTTGTCAGAGCGAGTTCTTTCTCAGCGTATTTCTTCAGCCATTCGTTTTCAACGAAATTCTTGAAACTCATCTTCTCTGGTGCGATATATTCCCCGGACTCGATCTCAGTTACAAACTTAGCTAATTCCTTTTCCGCTTCCCGTTTCGTTTTCACATGAACCGTCTTCGATCTCCTTATTCGTTTCCCGTTTGCATCATATCCAAGTTCAACTACAAGTCGGTAAGAATTTTTGCCACGTTTTTCGATGCTTGCCAAACGGCATCCTCCTTTCTAGCTTTTGTATGGGATCCACAACTCTTTCTTTTAGACATCACCTCCTTAATGGGAATATATGTTCTGTTTTTGTGTTAAAAATATATGGTTTCCCGGTTTGCTTTCGTTTCAAATGTGCTAAATCTTGGGGTACACCATATGTCGCGACAAGTTCGTAAATGGTCATATTTGTGTTCTGAAATTCATATATGACTTGATCCGGTATGAGAAGCTCCAATGCAAACTGGTTTGCTTCTCGCTCGATACGGTCGATTGAGAAAAGGGTATTCTTTCTAAGAAAAGGTGTGTTGACATGTCTGTGCAGGATCGAATGACCAAGCTCATGCGCGCAAACAAAACGTTGCTCTCTTTCGTTGAGGTCAGAGTTAATATGGATCATGGGGATCCGTTTGTATGTGTGAAAGTAGCCAAGAATGTCACCCAGTCGCTCAAAAAGAACCAAGATATTTCTTTGTGAAGCAATTTCGAATGGATTGTTGGTTCTGTATTTTTTAATCAATTTTTCTACTGTACCTTTAATCAACTGCATCCACCCTTCATAACTCATTTCTTGTGCTTATGAGGGGTGAACTTTTGCTTGGCCAACTTTTTTGCAAGTCGCATGGAATTTTCGAGTGAGATACGAAGCAGTTCTCGGCTCTGCTCATCCAATGGCTCCCCATGAAAGGACAGCGCTTCATTCGACTCAAGATCACTCAGCATTTTCTCGAGATCGCGAGCGATGTCACGTTCTTCCTTTGAAGAGAGGGGTGGGAGGTAATTTTGTTTAGCCGTTGTTGTTTCAGGTCCATCCAAGAGATAACTTACCGGAATGTTGAGAGCTTCTGAAATAGCTTTTAAAGTATCTACACTCGGGTTGTATCGATCACGCTCAACATCAGCAATATAGGATCTAGACATGTTTGCTTGTGTAGCTAACTCACTTTGCGTCAAACCTCTTTGTTTTCGGTAAAATTTTATATTTTCACCAAGAGACATTTTTCTGCTCTCCTTTTGTACCAGTCGGTATTACCGACGTTTGAGAACAATTATAAGCAAGTAAAGTCGGACATACAAGTTATTAAATGTCGTAAATACAAGTAATTATAAGCTATATGACGTGATTACAAGTATTTATCTGATTAATACATGTATATGCCTAAAATTAAACAGGAATCGTCTTTTACAATTTGTCGTGAATACTGTACATTTAGGGTACGGAGGTGATTTTATGTTGGACAAAAAAACTCTTGGCGCAATCATACAGAAAAAACGGAAAGAAAAAGGGCTAAAACAAATTGATCTGTCCATTGCTACTGATTTATCAAGAAATTATCTTTCTGACATTGAAAACGGGAGATACATGCCAAGCGTAGAAGCGTTGTCTAGAATTGCGGCTTGTTTAGATTTGGATTTAAACGTGCTCAAAATGACGGAAATACAAGTTGTAGATGAGAGCAAAGGGTTGGTCTCAGCCCGCTGAAATAGAGAATTCGAAAAAGGAGGAATTATTTTGACTCGCGTCACCATGACTGTTCAAGAAGTGGCTCAATACATCGGCGTCTGCGAAGACACCATTTATAACATGGTGCGGGAGAAGAAAATCCCGCACATGAGAGCGCGCAGGCGGATCTTCTTCCGCAAAGACTCCATCGACGCATGGATGGAACAGCAAGAAAAACAAGCGATGATCCGTATAACCTTTTGATTATGCATGCAATGCGTGATGTTGTTGAGGCTCTTAGTAAGTTTCAGATTCAGTGAAAGGAGTTTGGGGACATGATGAGTTTTGAAACGGTGGAGGAAATTCAACGTCACATCATGCAGCTGGAAGCGTTCTTAAGGACTCCAAACCTGCCTTACGATGTGGCGCAAGATGCACGTGAGGAGTTGTCGGAATACAAGATCCTACTCTATCGAAAGATTCGAGGTTTGGCCTCATGAACGCTGCTGAAGCGGTCAGATATTACGAGAGGCAAATATGCGAATGGTGTTCATTTCGACAGGCAGAACGCTTTTTCGAATGCATAACGTGCCCGATCGAGCGGTGGAAACAGGAGATTATCGCGGAAGAAGCGAGGATTTCGATTAAAAAATAGTGGCCCGATGGGGGAACATCGGGCCAGGCAATGGGGTATGCGTGATAATGGTAACCCCATTGTAACACGGATAAATCTATCAAACAATGGAGGTTTTAAATATGAGCGTACTTGAAAACCATCTGGAAACCCAAGAGGTTCGTGAGAATTTCGTGGTTGATACAAAAGAGAAAGCAGTTTGGGCTCTTCGAAAACTGGCTAAAATCCGCCAGGAGATGGCTGAAAATCAAGCCATCGCTGAAAAAGAGATCGAGCGGATCAAAGCATGGCTGGAAGACGTAAACGGTGGTCTTCAAAGAGATGCTGAATACTTTGAGAGCCTGCTCCAGGCATATCATCGCATGGTCTTAGAAGAGAATCCGAGAGCCAAAAGCATTAAATTGCCATACGGAACATTGAAGGCCCGGAAACAAGAGCCGGATTACATTCGGGATGAAGAAAAGCTTTTAATCTGGACGAAAGCAAATCGGCCGGATGCGGTGAGGGTGAAGGAGAGCGTTGATTGGTCGTCATTGAAGAGAACGATCGTCAGCACGGAAAATGGCGTCGCCGTTGACGAAAATGGTCAGGTGATCGAGGGCATTACGGTGGTGGATTGTGGCATCAAATTCTCGGTGGAGGTGGCTGAGTAATGGCGGAGGCAAAAGCCAATCTGCAAGTCGTTACCGGCGGTTCATCCATGCCGACTTTAAACGTATCAAACGAGCAAAAGCTGCAAGCTATCCGCGGCACCGTTGCGAAAGGAGCAACCGACGCTGAGTTCGTCATGCTCATGCATTTGGCCAACCGGTATCAGTTGGACCCCTTTCTTAAAGAGATCTGGTTTATCAAGTACGGCAATACACCGACCATCATGGTCAGCCGGGATGGTCTACGCAATTACGCACAACGCCAAGAAGATTTCGAGGGTCTGATCAGTCAGGAAGTGCGGAAAGGCGACACATTCAAATACAGCCCGATTACTGGTGAGATTTATCACGAAACAGACGATGGTAGTGGACCTATTACGAAAGCGTACGCCATCGTCTATCGGAAAAACCGAAAACCACATATCGAATTGGTGGATTTCAAAGAGTATTACGAAGCACTAAGTGCGAAAAACCCCGTTTGGAAGTCTCATCCGAGTGCGATGATCAAAAAAGTTGCGGAGGTTCTGGCTCTCAA